>NZ_JBIMJQ010000051.1:0-3732 GCF_043674215.1 Streptococcus sp. A22 | reverse complement strand
CAGGAAGATGGGTTTGATGCTTATCGTGATGAATTGAATCGCATGATGGATGCCAACTTAGAGGCGGGTGAGAACAATTTTTCAGCTGTCAAGTTTCTTTCATTTGGCAAGAGCGACCAAACACCAAAACTAGCTTTTCGTTCTCTGTCTCAAATTGGAGAATATTTCAAGAGTGGCTTTTCAGAGATTGATGTATCTCTTGGTTTGCTCGGTGGAGAGGAGCGAGTGAATGTCCTTGCGGATATGTTGCGAGGTGAAAATCATTTACCGTTTTCTTACAAGGATTTGACTCTCTCAGGTCAATCCACCAAACACTTTATTGCCCCAACCTACCTTTCCTTTAAACATAAGAATCATATTGAATTGGACGATCGATTATTACAGATTGTCTATGTTCGCGACTATGGTATGGAGCTAGGGGATAAATTTATTCGAGACTTGATGCAGTCAGATTTGGAAGTGATGATTAGCTTACATGCTAAAGGCTCTACCAAGTCTGAAACCATGACCAAACTACGAACCAAGAAGACCTTGATGGAATCACAAAAGATTGGGGAACAACAAAAGATGGCTCGGACTGGAATCTATTTGGAGAAGGTCGGGCATGTTCTTGAAAACAATATCGATGAAGCTGAGGCTCTTCTTCAAACCATGACCCAAACAGGAGATAAACTGTTTGACACCATATTTCTAATTGGCGTGCTGGCGGATACTGAAGACCAACTCAAACAATCTCTTGATATTATCAAGCAAGTGGCAGGGTCTAATGATATGATTATTGATAATTTGACCTATATGCAAGAAGCTGCTTTTAATAGTCTCTTGCCATTTGGGAAGAACTATCTTGAAGGTGTTTCTCGGTCGCTCTTAACCTCGAATATTGCTGTGAATGCCCCTTGGACTTCCGTTGATATTCAGGACAAGGGTGGGAAATTTTATGGCATCAATCAAATCTCAAGTAATATCATCAGTATTGACCGTGGCAAGTTAAATACTCCGTCAGGTTTGATTTTAGGGACTTCTGGAGCTGGCAAAGGGATGGCGACAAAACATGAAATCATCTCAACTAAGCTCAAGGAAGCAGATAGTGATACTGAAATTATTATTGTTGACCCAGAAAATGAGTACAGTATTATCGGTCAAGCCTTTGGTGGGGAGAGTATTGATATTGCCCCAGATTCTACCACCTTCTTAAATGTCTTAGATCTATCTGATGAGAATATGGATGAGGATCCGGTTAAGGTTAAGTCCGAATTTCTCTTGTCTTGGATAGGGAAGCTCTTAGATCGCAAAATGGATGGTCGTGAAAAATCCTTGATTGACCGTGTGACACGACTCACCTATAAGCATTTTGACACACCATCCTTGGTCGAATGGGTCTTTGTCTTAGCTCAACAACCTGAACAGGAAGCTAAGGACTTGGCACTGGATATGGAACTCTATGTGGAAGGGTCGCTGGACATATTTTCACATCGGACCAATATTAAAACAGACAGTCATTTCCTGATTTACAATGTCAAAAAGCTAGGCGATGAATTAAAACAAATTGCCCTCATGGTTATCTTTGACCAAATTTGGAATCGGGTGGTCAAAAACCAAAAGCTAGGGAAGAAGACCTGGATTTACTTTGATGAAATGCAGCTTCTCTTATTGGACAAGTATGCCTCTGATTTTTTCTTTAAACTCTGGAGTCGTGTCCGTAAGTATGGGGCGATACCGACAGGCATTACTCAGAATGTAGAAACTCTTCTTTTGGATGCTAATGGCAGACGCATTATTGCCAATAGCGAGTTCATGATTCTTTTAAAACAGGCTAAGAGCGATCGCGAAGAATTGGTGCATATGCTTGGACTTTCCAAGGAATTGGAGAAATACTTGGTCAATCCTGAAAAAGGGGCAGGCTTAATTAAGGCCGGTTCCACCGTTGTCCCATTCAAGAATAAGATTCCGCAACACACCAAGCTCTTTGACATCATGAGTACGGACCCTGAAAAAATGAGGACATGAGATGAAAGAGGATAAAAAGCTAGTCAAACAGGCTAGGCAAAACTTTCGAAGCAACTTAAAATCAGCCCGTATGCATTATCGGAAAGAAGTTAGGACCTTAAAACAGACTGTTCCTAAAAAAGGAAGATTTCTAAAATCAGCCAAAAATACACTGTTTCAGGGAAAGAAAACAGAGTTAAAAGGAAATCTACTCAGTAGCCAAGAGGAAGAAGAAGAGAAGTTCCTAAAGGAAATTACCTATGTGTCTCCTAGACTGTTGAGGGTAAAGGAAATTAAGAACTATCGACTTCCGCAAGCTCAAGAACGTTTGCGGACAGCAAGAAAACATTTGTCAGAAGTGAAACTAAGTGAGAAGCAAAAGGCAGTTAATCCCAAGTTTACTTTCCAAAAAGAAAATCCTTCCCTGAAGTCTCGCTTTCAGTTTCACCAAGAAAAATCATTTGATCGGCTAGGTGCAGAAAAAGACGTAAGTTCTGCCAAGCGTGAGGTTAAACAACTCAAGAAAGTCCAAAAGTCTAAGAAAAACTCTACCAAAGTCAAAGCTGGATTAGGCTTGGCTGCATCTGAATCCCTTGACCTGGTATCACAGGATGATGATTTAGATGGACTTAGAACCATAAAGGATACTAGTTTGAAAGCCAGACGCTATGGAAGGTTTACCTTTCAAGCAGGTAAGGTGGTTGTAAAAAGTGGACAGACAGGTGTGCGGTTTACAAAGAATAAAATTGCCCATGGAATAAAACGATACCATAATTTCAAAAATGGCAAAGGATTCACACGCCAGAAACCTCTTAAACCAAGAAGACGCTACCAAACCTTTTTAAAGCTTGCCAGAAAACAAAGTGTCGCAGGTTTCAAAGGAATCGTCCAAGCCATTAAGGGAAGTATGACTTTCTTTTCTGTCCTTGCGGGAAATCCTTTGACTTGGATTGTCTCAGGCATTCTCTTGATACTCCTTTTGATGATGAGCTTTTTCATGAGTGTCTCAGGTAGCAGTGTCATTCAACAAGATGAGATGGAATTGACCAAGGCCTATACCCACATGACGTGGGAAGATGCGGAGCATACAAGAACCAATAAAAAAGGGATTGCCTACTACACCAAGATTGATGAGATTATGGTTTACATGAATCATCAATACCAAGACTACAAGCTTGACGATTTCATGGAAACAGGTGGTGTGACCTACAAAACGTTTCTCAGTCAAGTGTGGACAGACTTAAATGGTGGAGATTCTATTAAATCCATGTCTGACTTATATAAAGAACCTACTTACAAGCTGTCTGATGAAGACCAGGAAGAGTTAAAGGAGTTGACAGAAGGAGGCAACTATCTAGCCCTTCAAGAATTGGACAATCCCTTTCAGGGACAGACCGATGAGGATAGCTTAAGCATGACCTACCGATATGGGTATGAGGTCATTGATGAGAAACCAACGCTTCATCACCATATCATCTTAGAAGCGAAAGAAGGTCAAGTCATTGTAGCTCCGATGGATGGCAAGGTATCTCTTGATGGAGAGAACGTTGTTTTGACATCTGGTAAGGGAGTGAATAAGACTAAACTAACCTTGTTTGGCATACATTCAGGCCGAGTGAGTGAAAATCAACATGTCTTGGCAGGAGATATTATTGGTCAGACCAAAGGCGGAACGGGTCTAAAAGTCACCTATCAAAAAGTTGATGATGACACGGATAAGTTGGTCTATGTCAATCCAGCATTCTA
>NZ_JBIMJQ010000050.1:0-4085 GCF_043674215.1 Streptococcus sp. A22 | reverse complement strand
ATTATTGGGAATCCCAGCTTAAATCATAGATACCGTAAGGGATTTTATTCTTTATTTAAAACTTTGCAACAGAACCATCTCCACCAACTCCTCATAAGTGGGAAAGTCCAAGTAATTGCTCATGCCAAAATCAGAGACCAGCTTCAGCTGCTTCGTCTTTTCTGGATTAAGAATATATTTGATAAGACTCTTGCGATACTTAGTGCTATGCACCGCAAAATGTTTAGTGACTACCATAAAATTCCCTCAACTTTTGACACTTTACATCAAAGTCCTTCTCCACTTCCTTGATGAGCTGACTAATACCCTGCGCCAAGAGCTCACGGTCGCTTGACGTTAGAAGATGAGTTTGATTGACGGTACGTGCGATTTGATTGAGGTTGTTTCCGATACGTTTCAGTTCAAAGACCAGGTCGTCATAGTTACTGGTATCAATGGTCAGGAGGGTCATGTTGGGATTGAGCAGCACCTTTCTGGCATAAGCAGAGAAATTTTGACAGCCACTCTGACCGATACGGTCGTTCAAAGTTGCCAACTCCTGGTCTGTCAGAAATACTTTTTTGAGATTGGTGCGGTAGCGATTTTCCATACCTAACCTCCCATGTACTTGTCACGAAAATCTGGACTGAGTGGAATAGACTTCTCTACTTCTACCATTAACTCCTGGACACAAGTCAAAATAATTCGCAGGTGCTCTGCCATGACCTGCTGGGTCTGTTCGGCCATGATAGTCACTTGTAAAATGTCTCGACTGATTTGTTCAATCTTCTGGGACTGCCAGAGGGCAAACCAATCCGTTACTGCCTGCTTCCTCTCAACCAAGTCCATCAGCTTTTGACGGACAAAGGGTGAAAACTGGTCAGCGTGTTCCTGCTTCATCAGCTCCTGAATCTGCTCCAGTTCTCCTGGTGTCAGATTGATTTCTTTACGGATAATGCGATAGTGGTCTGTCATCTCGTTATACTCCTTCTCTAGTTGCCTCTATCGGGTCAGCCCCGATACCGTATTGGATACGGGTACTTCCTAAAAGCCTCATCACTTCGCTTTTCGGCTTTTGCGAGCTCAGTTATTGTGTCCACAATAACCTAAAATCTAATCGCCAGCTGAACCCAAACCTTACAGGTTGGTCAGCCGACGATAAGAAAACATGGTGGCTTCGCCCCCAAACCCCCAAGAAAAAGTCAAGGGTTGATTTTCTAAAACTAGATAGAGTGTAACAAGAGAGAGCTGAAAAAATTATCACAGGAAAAGAAAAAGAGCCATTTGGCTCTCGAAAAATTTCTGAAATAGCTTAACCTAAAACTTCAAAATCATCACTACCATCGGCTTCACCTGTTAGACACGTGAAGCACATGTAGCTCCCTACCAGTGCACTCCCTGCTACCCAAATAGGATATCCACAATTCATACACCTTGCCCCTCCTTCTTTTTCTTCAAGTACTGCACGCAAGGTTTCTTCAAGCTCTTTGGGATTGATGTCTGGATTATTATTGATAGTCAATTCGACAAATTCTTTGATTGAAATAAGATTCAATACTTTACCTCCGTTCTAATCTATTTTTTAGTCCGTGTCCATCTAAGCACTTATCATATCTTTATTGCCAATAAATCCATCCAATTTTTTGGAAAACCATAGTGTCTCAAATCCACTTGTTCTTGATTACTTTCTTCCAGAAGCTTTTGTAATTTTTTATTCCAAAAATTCTTAGTTTCTATGGACATTGACAAGATAAGATGTCTCATTGCTATAAAATAGATAAATAGTGTCTTGCTATCATTCTCTGAGTCTGTCACTAGCAACTCTCTGTCAGAATGATGAAAAGCTGGCAGTGTATGGTGTAAGCGACCATATAATCTGCCATTGTGTGAGCAAATATTCCTAAGATAACGAAGAGCGTTACACCAAGACAATAAGATTTTAGCTGGAATGTTATCATCCTTGTCCAAGGGAAGACTAATATAGGCAGCAACCTTATTTCGATATTCTGGTTGTAGGGCAACGAGGAAGGACGCTATGTTTCCAAATGTCATTAAACGAAAAACGGTCCAAGGTAACACGACCCCATATTGGTTAATCTGATTCTTGATTGTGGCATCATCTTGTTTTTCCAAAATCAATCGTGACAAATGATATTTTGTTTTCAAAACAATATCCAGCCTCTTAGGATTTTCTTTTCGGTATTTAGATTGTTCTGAATAATAGAGAGTATCATCTTCAAAAATATAAGAAGTTTTATTGTATCCAATCGTCAGAGCATCAGCTGTACTCTTCTTCAAAAAAACTTCGATACGCTCCAATATCTCTTGAAGAAAATTTCTAAAGTAGCTATCAAATAAGTAAACTCTTTTTGCTTCTATGTATTTTCTGTCCACCAACTTCCCATATTGAGAGAATGATTGGAAGTCTATATCTCTTAAAAAGTCAATACAATCCTGTTTATAAAAATCATCATTCCCATTGTATTTGAAAGACCAGTTAGAGTTTTCTTTCATATGGACATATAACTGTTCTTCAGTTAAAGCCGGCTCAAGAGAACATTTTAATTGAGTTGGTGCTAATACTGGTCTATAAACCAACCTAGTTTTATCAGTAATATCTAAATCTAACGGCAAATAGTCCTTAAAATTTATTAATTCAAATACATTATTAGGCATAAAATATCTCTCCGCAATATGAAAAAAGGCCACCTAGTTATACATTGCTGTACCTTCGATGACTTCTAATCTAACTAAATTATACCACAACACCTCCTACTAAGCAAGAAAATACTTTACCAAATTTTGGGTCTCGATGTAGCGTTACAATAGATGTGAGACTTCTAGAAGTCAAAAAGAAGATTCCCTGATATGATAAGAGTACCACCTACTCACCAAAAAGGAATCTTCTCATGACTAGTATATCACAAAATCTTCGCTATTTACCACACACTCTGGAAACACGTTACCACGCGGTTAAAACCTACCGAAATGGTGCCTCTGTCGCCTTTATCTGTCGACGATATAAAGTCTCAAAAGCCTCTCTCATGCGCTGGAACAAGCGATTTGACGGCACGAAAGAGTCTTTGAAAGACCGCTCTCATCGCCCTCGAACACCACATCCAAAGGCTCATACCAAGCAAGAGCTGACATGGATTAAAAATTGCATCCGTAGAAATCCAAACGCAACACTTATCGAAATATTCTATAAGCTAAAAACAAATAAGGGATATCATAGACACCCCTGCTCGCTCTTTCGGATCTTGAGAAAACTGGACTTCTTCAAATCCCCTAAAACAAAGAAAAAACCTTATATACCGAAACCATATGACACTCCGACTAAACTCGGCATCAAGTGGCAAATGGATGTCAAATACATTCCTACTCACTGCTACACAGGTAAACTGCCCGATAAGTTTTACCAGTATACCGTCATTGACGAGGCCAGTCGTGAACGCTTTATATTCCCTTTTAAAGAGCAGTCGTCCTACTCAACTGTTCAGTTCGTCAAAATGGCTATAAGATACTTTGGATACAAACCCAAAATCATTCAGACGGATAATGGCTTTGAGTTTACTCATTTTAAAGAGACCAAACAAGTACACCCTCTTGACCTAATTTGTCAGGAGCTGGGCATTGAGCACAAGCTGATTCGTCCTCGAACACCAAGGCATAATGGCAAAGTTGAACGCAGTCATCGAAATGATAACCGACGTTTCTACCAGTACTTGAACTTCTATTCCTATGACGACCTCATCAAGCAGATGAAAACCTATCTTTATCACTCCAATCGACTCCCTATGCAAACATTAGGTTGGAAATCTCCTATCGATATCAGAAAAGCTTTACTAGGAGCTAGCTCCTAGTAAAGCTTAACAAATGGATAACTTCAATTTCACCTTTCTGGTCTCACATCATTGACAAAGGTACAATACTTTACCAAATTTTGGGTCTCGACTTCTTTAATTGATTGGTGGTAATCAATTAAGGCTCGCAGTTAAAGTTTCTCAGGCTTTAACTGGTCGTGGCTCTTTTTTCTACCATTTGTCAAGTCCATCAAGGTATTTGACGAAAAATATTTTGAGTCTCGTAATCCAAATATGGAAATT
>NZ_JBIMJQ010000004.1:0-124845 GCF_043674215.1 Streptococcus sp. A22 | reverse complement strand
TATACAAAAAGAGAGAACGAATTTCGTCCTCTCTAGGTGTTAGCTTTTCACCTACCCACTACAGTTGACAAAGAGCCTAAAAAAAGCAAAAACCCCAGAAGAGTTTTTGCTGCTGTCAAACTGATAGATGGACCTGCTCATCAAAGAGGGCTAAAAAAATTTCCTCCTGAGAGTGTGTCACAACAATCACCAGTTTGTCCTTTATTTTCTCGAGACTATCTGCAATCAATTGTTCGCTTTGAGAATCTAAGCCTGTTGTAGGTTCATCAAATAAAAAGACCTCTGCATCACGGTAAAGGGCACGCGCCAAATCAAACCGTCTCTCTTCCCCACCTGATAATTGCTGAGAAGAGGTCAAGAGAGTAGCAAATCCATCTCCCTGCCGATAGAACCAGTCCTCTAAACCAACTTGCCGCAAGCAACCCATTGCTTTATTCTCATCTAAAGGCGCAAACAAGGTCAAATTATCCCCGATGCTAGCTGTAAATAGATTGGTTTTCTGCGGTAGGTAATAGACTTTCCGAAAGAGGGCAAGCTGGTCCAGTTCTGCCAGATTCCTCTGGTTGACCAGGACTCTTCCAGCCTCTGGTTTCTGAATCCCCAGCAAGAGGCGGAGCAAGGTCGTCTTCCCACTCCCACTCTTGCCCAAGATAGCATATTTTTTATTGGCTTGAAAAAGATAAGAAAAATTCTCCACAATCAGATGGTCCTGATAGCGACAGTCAATCCCTTCCAGACCAAGGCTCGTAATGGATTCCTTCAAAACTGGCTTGGCAGCTTGACCTTCTTCCTTCCTATTTAAGAGACCTGTCAACTCCTCCACAACCGTCCGACTAGACAGATAATCCGTCAGCAAGCCTGACATGGTTTGGATAGGCCCAGCCACCGTCCCCATCAGGGTTGTCATAGCAATCAAATCTGAAATGTTCAGCAGACCTTGGAAAACAAATATCCCTCCAATAATCCATGAACCTGAATAGACTATGCTGCTCAAACTGTAGGAAACCGCATAGGTCTGGGATTGTTTTTTGGCAAAACGGTTAGCACGCCTGGTGTATTCCTGATTGGATGCCGCCAGCTTGTCTTTAAAAACTGGCGTGATGGTGCTGATGCGGATAAAAGAGAGAGCTTCTACAAACTCACTAAACAAGGCGAGATAAGCATTCTTCTCCTCTTGACTGTCCTTTGTCGCACGAGCTAAAATCCCCTTATTAATCATCGGAGCCAAAAATGGAATAAAGCAGAGCGCCAACATAATCATAGCCATGGTTCCTTGAAGATAAAGAGCCCCTATCAAGGAAAAACTAAAGACTAATATGCTTGTCACCATGGATAGAAGCGGCGTTAGATAGGTAGTTTCTAAGATGTTCAGATGATGAACCAAGACATGGACCTTATCTGCCTGACTGTCTTTTGCTGCCTCTCCTAAGTCCTCACTCGCATAGACCATCATTAATTGATTGCGCGTCTCTTCCATAATCTGATTGATTGCCTTAAACTTGAGATAGCGCGGCAGGTAATCAAAATAACCGTCACATAAAAAGAATACCACTGCAATCACCGAACTAGTCACAAATGCCTTTTGGTCACCAGATAAGGCCGCTTCCGAAACACGCGCATAAATAAAACCCGTTGCCGCTAAAATCAGAGCATAGACCACCGACACAGCAATATAAGCAACTACTGCCAACTTGCATTTTCTAAGGTAGTAAATCAAAGTTCAGACCTCCAATCCATTTCCATTTATATAACTATAGTATATTATAATAATACTTTTGTTGCAATGATAACAAAATTAAAAAAAGCCAGGACTTGCCTGACTTCTTATAGGATTGATTGGATTAGCTGAAGATTGAACTGAAGTTCATCGAAGCGACTTAACGAAGTTTTAACTTGATTTTCAAAGCTGAACAGCTGTAAACTGACTTCCGTCAGTTCCCATCTCCCGATAGCAAATATCTCCCAGATATTTGCTACATCTTCTCTTCCAACTCCACATCCGGATACTTGTCCGCGAACCAGCGGAGGGCGAAGTCATTTTCAAAGAGGAAGACGGGTTGGTCAAAGCGGTCTTTGGCTAGGATGTTGCGGCTTGAGGACATGCGTTCATCCAGGTCTTCTGGCTTGATCCAGCGGACAGTCTTTTTACCCATTGGGGTCATGACTACCTCGGCATTGTACTCGCCTTCCATGCGGTGTTTGAAAACTTCAAACTGGAGCTGCCCAACGGCACCCAGCATATACTCGCCAGTCTGGTAGTTCTTGTAGAGCTGGATAGCCCCTTCCTGTACCAGTTGCTCGATTCCCTTGTGGAAGGATTTTTGTTTCATGACGTTTTTAGCAGAAACTTTCATAAAAATTTCAGGGGTAAAGGTTGGTAGCGGTTCGAACTCAAACTTGTTCTTGCCTACGGTCAAGGTATCCCCTACCTGATAGGTCCCTGTATCGTAAACCCCGATAATGTCACCCGCTACTGCATTTTCCACATTCTCACGGGATTCTGCCATGAACTGGGTCACGTTGGACAACTTGGCTCCCTTGCCTGTACGAGGCAGGTTAACCGCCATTCCGCGTTCAAATTCGCCTGAAACCACACGGACAAAGGCAATGCGGTCGCGGTGACGAGGGTCCATGTTGGCTTGGATTTTGAAGACAAAACCTGAAAAATCTTTGTTGAGCGGGTCAATGACGTCCCCAGTTGTCGTTTTGTGACCATGTGGCTCAGGAGCAAATTCCAAGAAGGTATCAAGGAAGGTCTGCACACCAAAGTTTGTCAGGGCTGAGCCGAAGAAAACAGGTGTCAAATCGCCGTCCAAAATCGCCTGTTCTGAAAATTCATTCCCAGCTTCCGCCAGAAGTTCGATATCCTCCAAGACCTGTGCATAAAAGGGGTTAGAGCCAAAGAGCTTGTCGCCTTCGTCCAAACTTGCAAACCGCTCATCACTACGGTAGAGTTCCAAGCGTTTGTTATGGAGGTCATAAAGTCCCTCAAAGGATTTCCCCATACCGATTGGCCAGTTCATCGGGTAGCTAGCAATGCCTAAGACTTCTTCCAACTCCTGCAACAAATCAAGCGGTTCACGACCATCACGGTCCAACTTGTTGATAAAAGTAAAGACAGGAATGTTGCGGTGTTTCACAACCTCAAAGAGTTTTTTAGTCTGAGCCTCGATACCTTTGGCAGAGTCCACTACCATGACAGCTGCATCCACCGCCATCAAGGTCCGATAAGTGTCTTCTGAGAAATCCTCGTGCCCTGGTGTATCCAGGATATTGACACGTTTGCCCGCGTAGTCAAACTGCATGACAGATGAGGTCACCGAGATCCCACGCTGTTTCTCAATATCCATCCAGTCAGACTTGGCAAAGTTACCAGTCTTTTTCCCCTTAACCGTCCCAGCCTCACGAATCTCACCCCCAAAGTAGAGCAACTGCTCGGTAATAGTGGTCTTACCCGCGTCCGGGTGAGAGATGATCGCAAAGGTGCGGCGTTTCTTGATTTCTTCTTGTAGTGACATGATATTGATTCCTTTTTCTTTGGTCCATAGCAGAGCTGACTTCTTCTTTTGCCTACCAAATCAAAAGAGTACAAAAAAAGAGAGCACCTACTGCAACTCTCTTATTATATCGGAAATAATGGAATTTTTCAAACACTTGGAAAATCATTCTTGTAAGATAAAACCGTCATGTTTCTTCCAATAAGATAGAAATGCCACTTGGGTCATTTCAATAGCTAGCACCAAACCCAAGTTTACAACAAAAAAGTTCAGACTCGCTATCTGGCTATTGACTAGGGGCAAGTGACTTAGAAAACCATAGTTTCCTCCTGTGAATACATTGACCATAAAAATCACACTATTCATCAGCAATGTCCAAGAAAGAATCTGTTTCAGAGAAAGTTTTTCAAAGGACTGCTCACCCAGCAAATATACCAAGGCATTGACAGCCAAAGCATAATGTCCAACCACATAGGTGAAAAAAGTAAGATGAGGAAAAGGGTATGGGTCAAATACTGGATGTAAAAATGCCAGTACTGAGCCAAACAGCCCTAAATAAGCAAAATAACGCTTGATTGCTCCTGGTTTTCCAAACAAAAGAACCAAAATAGCCAGACGACAATGATAAAAGGGAAGACTTTCATACAAAGGAATAGACTGTACAATATGCCAGCTATATAGACTAACAACTTGAATGGCTAGAAGAATGTAAAACAAGCCTCTAAACCATCTTTTCTGATAGAATTTCAAACTTAGAAATAGGAAACATAGCAAAAGTAAAATGAAGCCCATTTGCTCAAAACTCGATAAATCAGGACCTTGTGAAATATGATTGGTAAAGAATTCTGTCATTTTGTCCCTCCTACCTACTATTTAATTAGTATATCAAATTAGTCAAGAATTGACAAGGATAACTAAAAATGAGAGATACTAACTCTCATTTCTCATGTTCTAACATATCAACGACTTTAGCTAGCTGCATTGAGTTAGAACCCTTGAGAAGGATTTGGTCGTTTGGACCTAAAACTGACTGAACCTGTTTAACCAAGTCATCAAACTGATCCTGCTCTGCATTTTTCCTAAAGAAATAGACTTTTCCAATCGGGAACATCTGACTAGCCAACTGGGCCAGACCTTCAATATCCTGACCGTAGAAAATGACGGTGTCTAGCACATCAGGCGACAGGCTCAAAATCATCTGATTGTGGAGATCAACGGACTGGCTACCCAGTTCTTTCATATCTGCTAAAACTGCGATTTTCTTGCCGCCTTCATTTGCTGGAATGCTAGAGAAGGTTTCCAAAATTAATCGCATGGCCGTTGGATTGGCATTATAGACATCGCTGAGAATGTCTGCTCCGTTTGTTGCCTTCTTCCATTCGGTACGATTGCGGGTCAAGTTCAGACTGGCTAGGGCTGACTTGATTGCCTCATCAGGCACACCTAAGGTCTTGCCCACATAGCTTGCTACCATGGCATTGGTGGCATTGTACTTACCCGTTACTGGGAGGAAAATGTCGCCGTCCATAAAATTGACGGTAAAGGTCAGGCTATCCTTTGACTCGACTAGACTGGTCACCTGCAAATCAGCCTGCTCGCCGAAGCAAACGAGGTCTACATGGCTCGGCAAGAGCTTATCCGCAATCGGATCTGCAGGGATCAAGAGTTTACTTCCTGGCTCCATTCCATCTGCAATCTGCAATTTTCCTTTAGCAATCTCTTCTCGTGAGCCGAAAAATTCCAAATGGGCTTCACCAAAAAGGGTAATGACAGACAGGCTTGGCTTGGCAATTTCAGATAGGAGATGAATGTCACCCAAGTGGTCTTGACCCATTTCCAAGACCAATTTTTCCGTATCATCGGGCATGTGAAGAACTGTGTAAGGCAGACCAATTTCGTTGTTGTAGTTGCCTTGGGTCTTATAGGTTTTATAGGTGGTGGCAAGGATGTCGTGGATCATGTCTTTGGTCGTGGTTTTTCCATTTGAACCAGTGACCGCAATGAGGTCAACACCTGTTTTTTCTAAATAGTAGGCAGCTAATTTTTGTAGCGCAGCCAGACAGTCGTCCACTAGGATATGGGGGACATCAAGAATGACCTCAGACAGGGTAGCCGCGCAGCCATTTTCAAAAGCCACAGGAATAAAGTCGTGACCGTCACGCGCACCCTTGAGCGGAACAAAGAGGTCGCCCGCTTCAATCTTGCGGCTGTCAAATTCGACCTGGCGGAGCGGTGTGTCGGGGTAGTTCGTTACATCATTTTTTGCGCCCACAACTTGAGCGACTTCGTGTAAAGTTAATTTCATTTGATTTCTCCATGTATCGTCATTTAGTTTATCTTTTATTACTTCGACGAATGAGGAAACTTTTTTTCCTTATTTCCAACCTCAAACAAGGTCATTGTTTGAGCTTATCTTGCCGTACTCTAGTACAGCCTACGACTCGTTACCTAGTACTAAAATCAAACTAAAAGACTATAAAAAGAGCCTAAGGGCTCTTTCCATTATATCACTTTTGCCTTTATTTAGCGAACCTGAGTAAGAACGCCGTCCTTCATCTCGTAGACATTATCGCATTTTTCAATCATACGCTGGTCATGGGTCACCATGATGATAGACTTTTTCCGCTCCTTGCTCTCTTTGGCCAAAAGATTCACCACTTCAAAGGCCCGATCACTATCTAGGCTGGCTGTCGGTTCATCTGCTAAAATCAGGGCTGGATCATTATAGAGAGCCCGTGCAATGGCAACCCGCTGGCGCTCCCCACCTGACAAATCCTTGGGAAACTTATTTTTCAAATGGTCCACACCCAATTCTACCAAGAGCTCATGGCGCTTGCTGGGATAGGCTGATTTATTGACCTTGTCCACCAATATCAACTGCTTCTCAACGGTTAAAAAAGGAATGAGATTGGAGGCCTGGAGGACAAAACCGATGTCACGGTAGCGGAGCTTGGCCCGTTTTTTCTCTGGCAAATCAGAATAATCTTCTTGGTTAATGAGAACACGGCCAGCTGTCGGTGTTTGCAGACCACCTGCCAGGGTTAGAAAGGTAGATTTTCCCGAACCAGACGGCCCGATAATAGCCACAAATTTCCCCTCTTCAATAGAGAAATTGGTCGACTTGAGGGCTGTGATAGTCTGACTTCCGTCCTGGAAGGTTTTACTTATATTTTCAAAAATCAATGTTTTCATATCAACCTCCTAGGATAGATTTTTCAACGGGTCGACCTTGAAGATCGAGCGAATAGAGAAACTTGCCCCCAGTAAAGCAAAGACAATCAGAGCAGCCCCAATAGTCAGATAGAAGGTCCAATTGTTTTCAAATGGCACAGCGCTTGGCAAACCTAAGGAAGACAAGTAGGTTCCAGCCAGACCAATGACTGTCCCAAAACCTGCCAGCAGGAAGGTTTGAGCTAACACAGATCTTGAAATATAGGCATTTGACAGACCTTGGATTTTCATAAGCCCGAAAATCGGAGACTTTTGGGTTGTCAACACAAAGATGAAAATACCAATGACAATGGCTGAAATCACAATCAAAAAGCCAATCATAAAGCCGAAGGTCATATTTTGCGCCTTATAGCCTGGCAAATTCTCAATAAAATCAGCGGTGGTAACATTTTCCAAATCTGCCGGAAACTTATCTGCTGCACCACGAACAATGACCGCACTGGCCAACTTACTAGATACCTGCTGATTGTCACCCTGCATGAGATCACCAAAGGCTTCCAAGTCCATATAGATCACCGGAGCTACACCGAAGTAAGCCTTGTCCGTATAGCCAACAATGGTCACTTTTTCATCCGTACCAGATAGATAAATCTCATCTCCTAGACCAAATCCCTCAACCTGAGCTAGATTTTGCTCGACAACAATCTCTCTAGCTTTTTCATAGAGACGGCCTTGGACAATATTGGGCTCTAAGAAACTATCAGCCTCAACCGCAAAGATATTGACTTTTTCCTTGTCATCCGAACTGGCATCTTCCTTGACATAGGCGACACCAGCCTGTTGGCGGATGAGAGCCTTCTGGTCTGCCTCCACTTGGTCAATCAACTGAGCATCAATTTTTGAGGCTGTTATCAGACGATTGGCTTCCGAGGATACCAAGACAGAATCTGCCTGCCACTTGTCCACCGCAGTACGGTTTTCCTGCATGAGACCATAGGCCAAGCCTGTCAGGAAAAAGACCAGATAAGAAATCAAGATTAAGAGCCCTAAAATCAGGCCGTAGCGCAGCTTGTTTTGCCGCATTTCTTCAATCGCTAAAAACACTTTTATTCCACACTTTCTAAGACCACAAAGCTTGTGTTGATGGTCAAGTCCTCTCTCAAAAGAACCTTGACATTGCACTTCTTGTCCACGTAGGATAGGATAGCCGCCTGCTTTTCACTTGAGACCGCCTCAGCAATGGCGATAGTCAAGTCAAAACGGTCATTTTCTAACTGACTTTCCACCTGGACAGGCATGGTTTTATTATTTTCTTGGCTGGCATAATAGCCTTGTACACACATGGTCACGCAGGCCGCTAGGGCAATATTGACCAGACTGACAGGTGTCTCGCCTTTCTCAGTCACCCCAAAGCTTGTAATAGGATTTCCGTATCCAGCCGACGTCGCTTGAAAAAGAGCATCCCCCTTGACTTTCGTTTGATACATAACTTTCCTCCAAACATATACATATCATTGTAGACCATTCTGAAAGCCATTGCAAGAAAAAAGATTGGAGCATTCCAACCTTTCTCACTGCATTAAATCAAATGGCTTTCTCGTTTGTCAAACATTTCCTTGGCTAGGCTAACCAGCTCTTCAATCAAGTCTGGATAAACCAAGCCCATATTGTCCCAAAGCAGGGGATACATGGACCACTGGGTAAATCCTGGCATGGTATTGAGCTCATTGAGGAAAATGTCGCCTTCTTCTGTCAAGAAGAAATCACAACGGGACAGTCCGCAACCACCGATGGCACGGAAGGCCTTGGCGGCATTGTCACGCATGACATCCATGATAGCTTCGTCAATCTTAGCTGGGATGTCCATGGTAATCTTGTTATCAATGTACTTGGCATCGTAGTCGTAAAAAGCAACGTCCTTGACCACTTCACCAGGCAGGGTCGTTTTCACGTCAGCATTTCCCAAAAGCCCAACCTCAATCTCACGAGCAGTTACCCCTTGCTCAATGAGAATACGGCTGTCATATTTGATTGCAAGCGCAATAGCAGAGCGGAGTTCAGCCTCGTTCTCAGCCTTGCTGATGCCGACTGAAGAGCCCATGTTGGCTGGCTTGATAAAGACCGGGAAATGCAGTTTTGTCAGGGTTTCAGCGATGGCCTCCTCCAAATCCTCACCTTCAAAGTAGGTCGTGTAGGCTACCTGGGCAATCCCTGCTGACTCCAGCACGCGCTTTGTCGTAATCTTGTCCATGGCAACGCTTGACGCCAAGATATTGGTCCCCACATAAGGCATTTTCAGAACTTCTAGGAATCCTTGAATAGAACCGTCTTCACCCATAGGGCCGTGAAGAACTGGGAAGACAACCGCATTTTCTTCATAAATGTCGCTTGGACGGATTTTTTGTTCTGCTACAATCGTGTCATTGGTCATCAATTTTTCATCCGCTGACGGCCTTGATGAAAATTCCTGAGTTTTGATAAAGTCACCTGCCTGTGTGATAAAGTAGGTCTTAACGAAAAACTTATCATAATTGATGGCCCGCATTACACTCTCAGCAGACAAAACAGACACTTCACGCTCAGCTGAACGACCACCGTAAAGCAAAACTAGCATTTCTTTTGACATAGATATTCCTTTTCTAAAACTTGATAATTCTCTACTTATTATAACATATATAAGTTGAGAAGATAATGATTCAAGGTTCCACAAGACTTTCCGTTAACCAACTTAACAATTTTTCCAGATGACAGTCTGCGACGGTTTAAGAAGAAAAACGATTTATTTTTCTTCTTAAACCTACTAGTGCAAATTTTAGGTAGACCGCCGTAAAGCGGCTACCGTTGATTGACTAGAAACTTGAGTTTCAGTCAATCATAGCTCTGTCCTATTCTCAATAGCCCGTAGTAGGGTCACTTCATCCGCATATTCGATGTCACTGCCGACTGCTAGTCCACGCGCTAAACGGGTGACTTTGATACCCGCTGGTTTGAGAACGCGCGAGATATACATGGACGTCGCCTCGCCATCGGCCGTTGCATTGGTCGCAACGATGACTTCATTCACTTCACTATCCATGAGCCGAGTAATCAGTGTTTTTAAGTTGATATCATCTGGTCCGACACCATTCATAGGAGAAATCAGACCGTGCAAAACATGATAAAGTCCGTGGTATTCCTGAATATTTTCCAAGGCTGTCACATCTCGACTGTCTTCTACAATTAAAATGGTCGACTGGTCACGACTGGTATCTTGACAAATGCCACAAGGATCCTGGTCGGTCAGATTGCCACAAATGGTGCAGTAGGCCAAGTCCCGCTTAGCAGCCAGCAGATTCTTGGCAAATTCATTGACCACGTCATCCTCCATACCAATAGTATAGAAAGCCAGGCGAGTGGCCGTCTTGATGCCGATCCCGGGCAATTTTGAATAACTGTCAATTAACTTAGCAATGGGGGTTGGGTATAACATAGAACTCCTTAATTCATTGGGTAAAGTGAATGGTATAGATTAATAATTTCTGTCACAATAGTCATGCTAGCTGTGGAATTAAAATCTGTCAGATTTGGTAGAACAACTGCTACAGCAATTTTAGGATTAGCACTTGGGGCATAAGCTACGATATTGGTATTTACAGCACTTATAACCTGACCATTTCTATCCGTCGTAAATGTCTCTGCAGTACCTGTTTTGGCACTGATAGACACAGCAGCACCATTACTGATTTGACGCCCGGTATTAAAGCTACCACTTCCATTTGCTACCTGATAAAATCCCTGTTGTAGAATAGCCAAATCCTGTGCTGAGATAGCAACTTTATTGAGTTCCTGACTTGTCTTTTTCTCAATCAAATCACCTAATCCCCCATCTGAACTGTTCCCATAAATCCCCTCCACCAAGTGAGGAGCTACTCTAGTTCCATTATTGGCGATTGTCGCTACATATTGAGCCATCTGCATCGGTGTATAGTTATCAAACTGTCCAAATGCATTCGTAATAAAGTTTGCGGTGGAATATTCTTCTGGTAAGAAACCTGTTGATTCAAGCGGTAAGTCAATTCCTGTTGGAGCACCTAATCCATATTCCGCAAAAGTAGAACGAAGTTTTGTCATGGCATTTGTCAATGCATCTCCATCGTTCAAAAACATATTTGGCGAATAGGTTTGACCTAATAACCCCAAAGCAATTTTTACCATGTAAGCGTTTGAAGAATATTCCAGAGCCTCTGTCGCATCAATATTACTACCATAGGCCCCATACCAAGATGTAATTGGTGCTGAACCTGCAAAATAGATTGGTTCGTCTAACTGCACTTGATTGCCACTGATAACTCCATTTTCCCAACCAGATGAAATAGTTGCACCCTTGACAATAGAACCTGGAGTAAAGACGCTTGTGATAGTTCCAAGAGCATCCTCGGTAATACTACTTGTCCCCTTTTCATGTTTATAACCCGACATGGCCAGCACTGCACCAGTAGTCGGTTCTAAAGCTACAGCATATACACCATCTGAATAGAGTGCGCTTCCGGTTGATAACTCACTTTCAAAGTATTTCTTCAATATGGCATTGACACCATCTTGGAAAGCCAAATCAATGGTCAACTGGATATTATTTCCTTTTTGACCTTCTTGGATTGTATCGATAGACTCGACATTTCCATTTCGATTGAGCTTGACTTCCTTGAGCTCTCGTTGTCCTTGTAAGACGCCTTCGTACTGCTTTTCAAGGTAGGCAGTTCCCACACGGTCGTTCAGATAATAGCCCTTGGCCAGATAATCTTCAGCATCTTCTGCAGGGAGACCAACCTGCTCCGTCGTCACCGTTCCAATAATCGAGGAAAGCGAGGTATCTTTGACAAGACGGTCCCAATTGGTCACTGTTGTAACCCCGGGCATGTCCTGCTCATGAGAAGCAATCAAGGCAATCTGTTCTGCATTGAGGGGCTGGGTTGCTAGGCGGACGGTCTCAAAAAAGCCAGCCTTGTTCATTTGGGTAAAGAGGTAGACAACCTTCTCTTCAGCCTCCGTCAATTGTAAATCTTTGGGGTCCAAGCTTTCTACGGCATTGGCATAAATTGTTCCTTCGCTCAGGAGGTTTCCATCGATACCGAACCGCTTCTCTCTTGGGAGCTCTGCGACAACCTTTTCATAGATATCTGTATCCGCCAAGAGGTAATCTGCCTTGTCCCGCTCCGACACACGAATATCCTCAGGTAAGGACACCCAGGCTACCAATTTTTCCGCAATATCCCGAATTCCTTTGGCAGTGATTTTATTTGACCGAGTAAAGGACACCACCTGGCTTAACTTATTTTCAACAAGCGGAAGACCTTTGGCATCATAAATCTGACCGCGGACCGAGCTTCTTGACACCACTTTTTGACTGGCAGTCTCTAATTTTTGGACATAAAAATCTTTATTGATTAGCTGCATATCCACTAAACGAGCAATCAGGACTGAAAACAGGAAGACGACAATGGCAAACAGCATGTTCAACCGCCTTGGGATAATCCTATCCTCTCGCCCCACTCGCGAAGGCAATTTATTCGACACATCGGACCTCATTCTAGAAAGTTTCTACTTATTATACCACAGGCGAAAAATATTTTTGAAACCCAACTGTCGATTCAAATAATATTTTCTCTATAAACGTTGAACAAGCTGACAATTCTCAACCAACCATTTTCTGTGCACAACACTCTCAACAAACCGCTGATCATGGGAAATCAAGAGCACACTTCCCTGGTATTCCTGCAAAAATTTCTCCAGAGCTTCGATAGCTGTAATATCCAAATAATTTGTTGGCTCATCTACTATCAAAAGATTTGCATCCGATAACAAGACCTTGGCCAAGGAAAGCCGAACACGTTCACCACCAGACAGATTTGCCACCTTCTGCTGAGCCTTATCGTAAGAGAGTCCCAACATGCCCAATAAATTGAGAACCGTTACCTTATCTTGAAGCGATGTCGAGCTAGCATTCACAAAGGCTGTTTCTTCTTCATTGAGACTTGTCAAATCCTGGGAAAAATAAGCAATTTTTAATTTTGGATTGTAATAGCCTTCTAATTCTTTTGAAATCAATTTCCGAACAAAACTTGTTTTTCCACAGCCATTTGACCCAACCAAAGCTAGTTTATCCCCAAAAGTCGTGCCAAGCTGAGGAAAATCAAATAAATAGGTTTCCCCAATCCAGAGCTGACCAGCCTGCAAGCGAAAGAGACTGTGAAGACCAGTATCCAAAGCACCTTTCGCTTCCATCTTTACCCACGCCTCCTTTCTGGGCTGACTAACCTTTTCCAACCTCTCAATCCTTTTCTCTAACTGTTTAGCAGACTTTGCCATTGACTTGGCTTGACTATCATAGGAACCCATCATGGCATTAACTTTCCACTCTGATGATGAAATGCCCTTCTTTTTCTTCCCCATCTTTTGAGCCTTTGCCTGACGCTCTTGCTGGGCTTTTTTTAGTTGAGTGACTTTTTTCTGATAGGCTTCATAGGCCTCCTGCTGCCCCTCTCGCCTAGCTCGGCGACTTTCTACAAATGCCTCGTAATTCCCAGGATAAACCTGAATAGTTCCTTCTTCTAAATGCCAAATGTGACTGGCTATTTGATTGAGAAAATGCCGATCATGACTGACAACCAGTAGACTGCCACGATAGCGTTTGATTTGTTTGATTAGCTTTTCCTGGTGTTCTTGATCCAGATTGGCAGTCGGTTCATCCATGATTAACAACTGTGGTCTTTGGGCAAAAGCCTCTTGAATAGACTTCCAAACCTGTTCCCCACCTGAAAGCGAGCTCCTTTCCTGTAACTGGGGTACATAAGCCCAGTCTGCTTTTACCTCAATCTGACCGGCAAAATCCCTATCCAGTCCTAGTAAGATTTTCAAAAAAGTAGACTTGCCAACACCATTATTTCCAACCAAACCAACCTTTTGACCAGCTTGAAGGCTCAACTGCTGGATTGTAAACAAGCTACGCCCTGCAATCTCCTTCTCTAATTGAATACATTTTATCATTTCCATATAGACCTCTTTTCTTCGTATAAGGACTTATATCTTTGAAAAGTGCATGCAAAAAAGCCATGCAAAACATGACCTTTCCCTATGGAAAAGTCACATGAATAGTAAGCCCTTATGAGCAGTATTATCCCTTGTATCGTCGGTTCATGTAACCTCACAACAAGTTTTAAGAACGACTAATAAGTAGCTTAATTATTCATGTAACTTCACCTCACGTATTTTATATATTTATTCTAAACAAGTTCAATGAATTTGTCAAATCTTGGTCAAGGGTGTCGCTGTATCTGGCGAGGTATCATAGACCTGGAAATCCACTCCAACTCCTAAATCAGCCTGCGCCAACTGATTAACCATGGTCATGTGAGCCAATTCCTTGATATTGTTTTCCTTTGATAAATGCCCAAGGTAAATCTTTTTAGTCCGATTTCCTAGTGAGCGAATCATGGCATCTGCCCCATCCTCGTTACAAAGGTGCCCCTTATCAGACAAAATCCGTTGTTTGAGGTTCCAAGAGTAAGAACCCGCACGCAAGATTTCAACATCATGGTTAGACTCAATCAAATAGGCATCTGCGTTGGCTACAATCCCAGCCATTCGATCGCTGACATAGCCAGTATCCGTTAACATGACAAAGGACTTATCATCCTTCATAAAGCGATAAAATTGAGGACAGGCCGCATCATGACTGACACCAAAAGACTCTATATCTAGGTCACCAAAGGTCTTCATGGCACCCAATTCAAAGATATGTTTTTGAGCCACATCAATCTTACCCAATTTGCTTTCCATTGCCTGCCAAGTCAATTCGTTGGCATAAATATCCATACCATATTTACGTGCCAGAACACCGATACCATGGATATGGTCGCTATGCTCATGGGTGACTAAAATCGCATCAATATCTTCTGGCTTGCGGTCAATTTCTGCCAAAAGGCTAGTAATCTTTTTTCCTGATAGGCCAGCATCTACCAAGATCTTCTTCTTATCCGTTTCCAAATAGAAACAGTTTCCACTAGATCCCGAAGCCAAAATACTGTAGTTAAATCCTTTTCCGATCATATTCTCCTATTCTTCCTCATCCGAATCATCCCACTCATCCATAGTAATATCCTTACTGTACGGTAGAACAATCGTAAACGTTGACCCATGACCATACTCACTCTTGGCCCAAATGAATCCCTTGTGTTGCTTGACAATTTCTTTGGCAATGGCCAAACCTAGACCAGTACCACCCTGGGCGCGTGAACGAGCCTTATCTACACGATAGAATCGGTCGAAAATCCTTGGTAAATCAGCCTTTGGAATGCCCAAGCCTTCATCCGAAATTGAAACAATCAACTGACTATCTGTCGTTTTCATACTAAAGGTAATAGTCCCACCGTCAGGTGAATACTTGATGGCATTGTTTAAGATATTATCCAAAACTTGGGTCAGCTTATCTGTATCAATTTCGACCCAGATTGGACTTATTTGATAATCACGAACAATGGTATAAACTTTATCAGAATCAGAATGCTTCATCTGATCAAAACGGTTGAGAATAAAGGTCACAAAGGCTGTAAAGTTAATCAATTCAACATCCATTTCACCGACTTGATTATCAATCCTTGACAAACTTAACAAATCGGTAATCATTCGCATCATGCGGTTGGTCTCATCTAAGGATACCTTAACAAAACTTGGTGCAACTGATTCCGTCAACGCCCCCTCATCCAGGGCTTCTAAATAGGATTTGACAGATGTCAAAGGTGTACGCAATTCATGGCTGACATTTGAGACAAAGAGACGGCGTTCCCGTTCTTCCTTGGCCTGCTCGGTCATATCATGCAAGACGACAACCAAGCCTGAAATTAGACCGCTTTCGCTCCGAATGGTTGCAAAATTGGCCCGAAGGGTAATAAATTCCTGGTTTTCATTGGTGTGCTCAAGCACAATTTCCGGTGTCTGAGCCAGCAATTCACGAAAACTGTATTCCTCCTGGAGGTCCAAAACATCCAAGATATCTGATTGCGTCGCCTCCTGTACGCTCAGACCTAATTGTTTCTGGGCCATGTCGTTAATCATAATGATGCGCCCCATTCGATCGGTTGCCACAACACCATCACTCATATAAGACAAAATGGAACTGAGGCGTGTTTTTTCCTGTTCCAAATTATCATGCGTTAGACGAATCATTTCAGACAAATCGTTCAAGGAGTTGGTCATATCCGTAATTTCCGGACTACCTCTTAGATCCAGAACATCCGCATAATCTCCTTCCATGAGCGACTTAACACGTTCATTTAATTGTTTAATCTGCTTATTGTCCCGGTAATTCTCAATCAAGAGAACAGTAATGGCAATCACAAAGCCAATACTGATGACAATAAACCAGAATTCCGAGGTCGTTATCAGGTAACGCAGTTGATTAATCATTGGCTTTTATAAAGTATCCGACGCCACGGCGGGTCAAGATGTATTCAGGGCGGCTTGGAATGTCTTCGATTTTCTCACGCAAACGACGAACCGTCACGTCTACCGTCCGGACATCACCAAAGTAATCATAGCCCCAAACTGTTTCCAGCAAGTGCTCGCGGGTCATGACTTGACCAATGTGTTGGGCCAGATGATAGAGCAGCTCGAACTCCCGGTGGGTCAATTCCAATTCCTTACCATGTTTTTTGGCAACAAAGGCATCGGGCAAAATCACCAGGTCTCCAATGACCAATTCCGCCTTGCCAGCCACTACAGGAATGGACTGGGTCTCTGTCAACTCGCTCCGGCGAAGTAGAGCCTTGACGCGGGCCTGCAATTCACGGTTAGAGAAAGGCTTGGTCACATAATCGTCCGCTCCAATTTCCAAGCCAATAACCTTGTCAAATTCGCTATCCTTGGCAGACAACATAATAATGGGCACATTGCTGGTTTTGCGAATGTTACGGGCCACTTCCAAACCATCCAACTCTGGCAACATCAAATCCAGAATGACAATGTCCGGAAACTCCGCTTCAAATACTTCTAAGGCCTCGCGACCATCAAAAGCTGTCACGACCTCATAGCCCTCACGGGTCATGTTAAATTTAATAATATCCGAGATGGGTCTCTCATCATCTACAACTAGAATTTTTTTCATATTACTTATACCTTTTATTTATTTCTTCTATTATATCATAACTTATCTGGAAAATTCATGTTTAAAATCTATCCCGCTATTCTATGTTATATTTTCTAACATATAGAATTCTTAAATTGTCAGAATATACTTGACATTTAATCTTTGCAATGATATGATGCTTAGTATCGCGTTAGATAAAGGAGATTCTCATGTCATTAGTATCGTTTAAGAATGTTAATAAATATTACGGCGACTACCACGCCCTACGCAATATCAACTTAGAATTTGAACCTGGTCAGGTTGTTGTACTCCTCGGCCCTTCTGGTTCTGGAAAATCCACATTGATTCGTACCATCAATGGACTGGAGTCTGTAGAAGACGGTGAATTGGTGGTACACGGCCACACCGTATCTGGTTCATCTACCAAGGAACTAGTTGCTCTCCGCAAAGAGGTCGGCATGGTTTTCCAACATTTCAACCTCTATCCTCATAAGACAGTCCTAGAAAATGTTACCCTAGCCCCTATCAAGGTTTTGGGCATTGACAAGGCAGAAGCAGAGAAGACTGCGCAGAAATACCTAGAATTTGTAAACCTCTGGGACCGCAAGAACTCTTATCCAGCTATGCTTTCTGGTGGACAGAAGCAGCGTGTGGCTATCGCCCGTGGACTGGCTATGCACCCAGAACTCCTGCTCTTTGATGAGCCAACTTCTGCCCTTGACCCTGAAACCATCGGTGATGTTCTTGCAGTTATGCAAAAATTGGCCCGCGACGGCATGAACATGATTGTTGTAACCCATGAAATGGGCTTTGCCCGTGAGGTGGCTGATCGTATCATCTTCATGGCAGAGGGCGAGGTTTTGGTGGATACGACCGACGTCAATGGCTTCTTCGACAATCCAACAGAACCACGCGCCAAGCAGTTCCTCAGCAAGATTATCAACCACGAATCAGATAAGGTTAAGATCTAGGAGGTGCCTATGGATACAAAGAAAATCAATTTATTTTTCGCCATTCGGATGCTCTTGATTGGTGTGGTCCTCCTCTTTGCTTTCAGTCAAACCAAGGTGCAGACTGAAACTCCTGCTCAAGCTGTCAGCAGCGACCAGGTCCAGGCTATCATTGACCGTGGTGTTCTCCGTGTCGGCGTCAAACAAGACGTACCAAACTTTGGTTTTAAAAATCCAGACACTGGCGAATTTGAAGGAATGGAAATTGACATTGCCCGCAAAATTGCACAAGAACTGGGCGTAGATATCGAATTTACACCAGTTACAGCACAGACCCGTGGTCCACTTCTAGACAACGAGCAGGTCGACATGGTCATCGCGACTTTCACCATCACGGAAGAACGCAAACTCCTCTATAACTTTACCAGCCCTTACTATACAGACGCTGTCGGCTTCCTGGTTAATAAGGATTCTGGTATCAAGACCTTCAAGGATTTGGACGGTAAGAACATCGGGGTTGCCCAAGGCTCTATCACACGAAAACTAATTTCTGATTTAGCTGATAAGCACGGCATTTCCGTAACCTTCGCAGAATTGGGTTCTTATCCTGAACTCTCTGTTTCTCTCCGTGCCCATCGCACAGATGCCTTCTCAGTAGACCAGTCTATCCTGTCAGGCTATATTGGTTCCCAGTCTAAGCTCATGGACTTCAGCTTCTCAGCATCGGACTACGGCATTGTGACTAAATTATCCAATAACGACCTTAATGATTACTTAAACGGTCTCATCGAAACATGGACAGCGGATGGCAGTCTACAGGCTATCTACGATGCCAACGGACTCAAACCTGTCACTGAAACAGATGAATAGGGAGCGGGAAAGAACTCGACTAAGGGAAAGAGAGTTCGTCTGAACTCTCGAGTTTCTAGGTTCAGGCTAAAACGGTCTATTCCCAGACCGTTTTACTCCCTCCCCCGCACAGCTCCAAGGTACGGGGAACCTTTGGAGGTTGGAAATTGAACGAACACAGTTCATATCATTCGTTAGGGCTGGTTCGGAGCGTAAAACGCGAACGAAACCGCCAATCAACCATTGTGCTGAGATGCTGACTCGAACCACAGCAAGTGAGCCGAGACTCACATCCAACCACCTACTACTACATACTAGAAAGGAACGGTTATGTTTGTTTTTGCAACTAGCCCCTATGCTTGGGAAAACTGGCTGAGCTACTTCAATGATTTTCCAGTCTTTTTCCAAGGCTTCCTCTTTACCCTAGCTATTTCTATCGGTGCCTTTATCACGGCCATGCTGCTAGGAATTCTCTTCGGTAGCCTATCATCCAGCAAGAAAAAATCACTCAAATTGTTGGCCCGTATTTATGTTGAATACTACCAAAACACACCACTCTTGGTGCAATTCATGATTGTCTATTACGGTCTGCCCTTGATTTCCAACTATGTGCTCATGCCATCTATCTATTGGACAGCGGTTATCTGTGTCGGGCTTTACCACGGTGCCTATATTGCCGAAGTTATCCGTGCAGGTATCGAGGCAGTACCGACTGGTCAGACTGAGGCTGCCCTATCTCAAGGCTTTACTGCCAGCGAGACTATGCGCATCATCATCTTGCCACAGGCTATACCAACCATTCTTCCACCATTAACCAACCAAGTGGTTAACTTGATTAAAAATACGGCCACGGTCGCTATTATCTCTGGTGCAGACATCATATTCATGACCAAGTCCTGGTCTGCCATGAATGCCAACTACATTCCAGCCTTTGCAGGCGCGGCCTTTCTCTACTTTATCATGTGTTTCCCAGTTGCTAGCTGGGGACGCCGGATTGAAGAGAAAAACAAGGCTGCCTTCAGTCATTAAGGAGGTCTATGATGAATACTATTTCAGAACTTCTCAAACCATCGACCTTCCAATTGCTCTGGTCTGGTTTGCAGCTAACTCTCTACATTTCAAGCATCTCTGTGGTCCTATCTGTCCTCTTCGGAATGATTTTGGCTATCATGCGAAATGGAAAAAATCCACTCTTCAAGTGGATTGCAACGATCTATATCGAATTTGTCCGTAACGTACCCAACCTGCTCTGGATTTTCACTGTTTTCTTGGTATTTCAGATGAAGTCAACGCCAGCTGGTATTACAGCTTTTACCATTTTCACGACCGCTGCTATGGCAGAAATCATCCGCGGTGGTCTCAATGCCATTGGTCCAGGTCAAACAGAGGCTGGTCTGGCGCAAGGATTCACACCTGTCCAGATTATGATTTATATCATCATGCCACAGGCCATTCGCAAGATGTTGCCAGCCATCATTTCACAAATCGTAACGGTCATCAAGGACACCAGTTTCCTCTATTCCGTTATTGCCCTCCAGGAACTCTTTGGCTCCAGCCAAATCCTCATGGGACGCTACTTTGAGGCCGAGCAGGTCTTTGCTCTCTATCTCATGGTTGCCCTCATCTACTTCCTCATCAACTTCGCCATTTCCAGCCTATCACGCTACGTGGCTAAGTCTTGGGCAAGCAGTATTGAATAAGAATGACAACTCCTGATTTTCGGGAGTTTTTTTCTATGCAAAAAGAAGTCCTTTCGGACTTCGCTGATTTACAAAATCGTTCTGCTAGTTGATAGAAAATGACTATGTTGAAGGACAAAATCGTGCTGATAATATTCGAGATTTTTGAGCGAACGAATTTATGAGATAACGGTTACTCAGAAACAATCAACATAGATTTAATCACTTTACGATCCGCCATATCCTGATAGGCTTGGTTAATTTCACTGAAATCATAGGTATTTGTGAAAACTTTACCAGGGTTAATCCTTCCATCCAAGACGGCTTCGAGTAATTCATTTTTGATATAGGTAGTGACCGATGCTGAACCACCGCCGAAGGAAATATTCTGTGAAAACGTCGAGCCAATCGGACGGTTATTGTAGTGAGGAATACCAACATAGCCGATACGACCACCATTATGAAGGACCCCCAGTGCCTGCTCAATAGAAGATTCTGTACCAACGCACTCAAGGGCAGCATCTGCTCCTCCACCTAAAATTTCACGCACCTTTGCAATACCTTTCTCACCACGTTCAGCAACAACAGCAGTTGCACCCAGTTGAAGGGCTAATTTCTGACGATCTTCATAACGGCTCATCATAATGATTTGAGACGCACCTCGCATTTTAGCAGCAATAACGGCACATTGACCGACAGCGCCATCTCCAATCACAACGACCTTGTCGCCTTGTTTCACTTGTGCTACCCTCGCAGCATGATATCCTGTAGGCATGACATCTGCCAAGGCCAGTAAAGACTTCAGCAGATCTTCTGAGTAATCAGATGGCTGACCAGGTACTTTAATCAGTGCCCAGTTTGCATAGTGAAAACGCAGGTATTCTGCCTGGTAACCGTTTCCCCAGTTGGTCGGAGCTACATGATTATCACAAGTGCCGTCAAATCCAGCACGGCAGGCATCGCATTCACCACAACCATGTGTAAAGGGTACAATGACAAAATCTCCGGGATGAATATCTGTCACTTCGGGACCAACTTCTTCAACAATACCAAGTGCCTCGTGTCCAGAATTGACAGAATGAACTTCTTTACCATCCCCATGAGAGTATGACCAGAGGTCCGAACCACAAACACAGGCACGGACAATTTTTATAATGGCGTCATCCGGTGCTTGAATCATTGGTTTATTAACCTCTTTGATAATCATTGACCCAGCTTTTTCAAAAATAGCAGTTTTCAATTTAATATTTCCTTCCAAAAATTAATGATTTGTATTTATAATTTTAGCAGGTACACCTGCAACAGTTGTATTATCAGGTACATCCTTTGTCACAACACTTCCAGCACCTACTATAGCATTTTCACCAACCGTCACCCCTGGTAATATAGTTGCTCCCGCACCTATCCAAGCATTGTTCTTAATATGGACGGATTTCAAAATTAAGCCCCGTCGCTGTGATGATTCTTGAGGGTGATTAACTGAGATAATCATAGCACGAGGACCAATCAAGACCTTGTCCTCAATAACAATCCCACCTAAATCTGTCATCATCACATCCGTATTGATAAAAACTTCCTTACCAATGGAAATATGGCGTCCGAAATCCGTTCGGAAAGGCAATGCAATTGACGTTGTATCATCCAACTTCTTACACATGATTTTTTCCAGCAAGTCACGTTTACTTGCTTCGCTTTGGACTTCTGTATTCAATTTTTCTATAAGCGGTAAGGTTTCAGCAGTAATTTCGTGAATAAGTTCGTAAACAATGTCTCCTTTTTTAATGATTTCTCCTGTTTCAATGAACGATTTAATTTCTTGATGCATACTTCATACCTTATTTTAGTTACTGTTTCCTTTCCTGTTTTCTTTAGATATTTTATTACAAACACAAACCATAATCAAATACTTGTTTTATGTTCTACGTATGCCTGTAAGGCATATGTTGTGGTATAATAATTCTAAAAAAACACTAGGAGATAGCAATGGATATCCGTGTTCTTAATTACTTTGTCACAATCGTACAAACCAAATCTATATCTAATGCCGCCAAGGCCTTGCATATCACACAGCCAACCCTTTCTCGACAAATTCGAGACTTGGAAACAGAATTAGAAACTCAGCTTTTCGATCGTGGTAGCCGAGAAATTCAGATAACCGAAGACGGGCGTTACCTTTACAATCGCGCCATAGAAATTCTATCCTTAGTCAATAAAACAGAAAATAACATCCGTAGAAACGATGGTATTTCGGGTGAACTTAGTATTGGAGCCGCGGAAAGTCAATCTCTGGATATCATGGCACGAGCCGTTAAAAAATTGACCACTACCTATCCAGAAGTTAAAGTACACATTCTTAGTGGTAACGCTGACTATGTACAAGAGTATTTAGACCAAGGCAATATTGATATCGGTATAACCTTTGGTTCTTTTGATGAAAGTAAATATAATCACTTACCTCTTCCAAATAGAGATTCTTGGGGGATACTTGTTCCAAAAAATCATCCCTTAGCCACTCTTCAGACCCCAAAACTTCATGATGTAATCAAATATCCACTGATAGTATCTGCTCAGCCCAACATCACCTTTGAAGAACTAGATAAAGTTGGTGATTATCACATTGTTGCAACTTATAATCTTCTATATAATGCTGCCCTTCTTGTCAAAGCAGGTGTTGGTGTTGCACTTTGCTTGAACGGCATTGTCCTGACTGATGAATATAGCCAACTAAAATTTATAAAATTACAAGAAGGTAACCATGACCCTCTACAAGTTCTCTGGAAAAAACAAAACAATCAATCCCGGGTCGCCAATAAGTTTTTAAAAATTTTAAAAGAAATTTCTGAATCGAATGTCCAGTAAAATGACAATCAGCTTTCTAAAGAAATCTAGTCTATTCTATTTTGACAACTTGGGATTTTTTTCTGCCAAAAAAGAAGCCCTTTCGGACTTCTTACTTTATTTATTCAGCATCAGCTGGACGTGACTTGCGGGCAATATCTGCTAGGATATGGTCCACAAATTCTGATACAGACTGAGTTTGCGTTGCCTTGCTTCCGTAGCGACGGACGTTGACAGCATTGTCTTCCATTTCCTTATCACCGACGATGAGCTGGTATGGAATCTTGCTGGTCTGGCTCTGACGGATCTTGTATTGCATCTTCTCGTTACGCTCATCTACGTGTACGCGAACGCCACGGTCTTGCAATTCTTTGGCAACCTTCCAAGCGTAGTCCAAGTGAGCTTCCACAGAGATTGGAATCATGGTCACTTGGGTTGGAGCCAACCAGGTTGGGAAGGCACCCTTATAGGTTTCAATCAAGATAGCTGTGAAGCGTTCCATGGTCGAGATAACACCACGGTGAATCATGACTGGGCGGTGCTCCTCGCCGTCAGCACCAATGTAGGTCAAGCCAAAACGTTCTGGCAAGAGGAAGTCCAACTGAATGGTTGACAGGGTCTCTTCGTTACCAAGGGCAGTCTTGACTTGGATATCCAATTTCGGACCGTAGAAAGCCGCTTCACCCTCAGCTTCGAAGTAGTCCACGCCCATTTCATCCATAGCGCCCTTCAACATACGCTGGGCATTTTCCCACATCTCATCATTGTCATAGTACTTCTCTTTGTCCTCTGGGTCACGATAAGAGAGGCGGAAACGATAGTCATTTAGGTTGAAATCTGCGTACACATCGATAATCAACTGGAGAGCTTTTTTGAACTCTTCTTGGATTTGTTCAGGTGTCACAAAGATATGACCGTCGTTGAGCGTCATCTCACGTACACGCTGCAAACCAGTCAATGCACCTGATTTCTCATAGCGGTGCATCATACCAAGCTCAGCGATACGCACTGGCAACTCACGGTAAGAACGCACATGGTTTTTGTAAACTTGAATGTGGTGCGGACAGTTCATCGGACGAAGAACAAACTCTTCACCGTCACCCATGTCCATAGTTGGAAACATATCTTCTGAATAATGCTCCCAGTGACCCGAAGTCTTGTAGAGTTCGACAGAAGCCAAAGGTGGCGTATAAACGTGCTGGTAACCTGAAGCCAGTTCCTTGTCTGTGATGTAACGTTCCAAGGTACGACGGATAGTTGCACCATTTGGCAACCAGAATGGCAAACCTTGACCAACTTCTTGGCTGATCATGAAGAGATCCAATTCCTTACCAAGTTTACGGTGGTCACGCTCTTTGGCTTCCTCACGCATTTGAAGGTAAGCCTTGAGGTCTTTCTTGTCAAACCAAGCTGTACCATAGACCCGTTGCATCATTGGATTTTCACTCTTACCACGCCAGTAAGCACCTGCCACATTGAGCAATTCAAAAATCTGGATACGACCTGTTGACGGAACGTGTGGGCCACGGCAAAGGTCAACGTATTCGCCCTGTGTATAAATGGTCAAACCGCCTTCGTCATCAGAATGTTCCTGAATCAATTCCAACTTGTAGGGATCATTTTTGAAAATCTCAAGAGCTTCTTCCTTGGTCACCTCACAGCGTTCTGAAGGGAAGTTTTCCTTGACAATCTTCATCATTTCTTCCTGAATACGTGGCAGGTCTTCATTTGAAATCTGACCAGCCGCATTGTCCGTGTCATAGTAGAAACCGTCTTGAATAGCTGGACCAACACCCAACTTAATGTCTGGGAAAAGGCGACGAGCCGCTTGGGCAAACAAGTGAGCTGCTGAGTGACGCAAAATGTCTAAGGCATCCTCATGGTCAGGTGTTACGATTTCAAGCGTGCCGTCCTCTTCAATAGCACGAGTAGTATCAATCAATTTACCATTGAACTTACCAGCAAGCGCCTTTTTCGCCAAAGACTTGCTGATGCTCTCAGCAATTTCAAAAGTAGTCACACCAGCTTGGTACTCACGAACAGCACCATCTGGGAAAGTAATTTTAATCATAATATAAGATATAAAGGGCGTTAAGCGGACACAGACAAAATAGGAAACAGAACGACGACGCAAGCGTCTAGTTCTCGTTTATCTTTTTGGCCCAGTCCGTAGCCCGTATTCAGTTCAACCAAATACGGAGACCCTAGTCCTTTCTATTTTTTATTTATTTTTTAATCCCCAATAACTCTTCTTTCTGAGTTAAAAAGGTTTCCATTTCTTTTTGAATATCAATATCTAGGCGGTCAGCTAATTCGATTAACCACCAGATATTTTCAGCCATTTTATGCTCCAAGCTATAGGGCGTTTCGTCATAGTAACGACCCTGCCTGGTCATAATCAGACGGTTCATGTTGCCAATATCATTGGTCAAGGCCAAGAGGTCCTCTTCAATAGACCATTCTTTGTCATGGTGCTTGAGTTCCAACTCTCTATAGGCTATTCGCACATCTTGGCACCGTTTTAATAAGTCATCAGGTAGCATAACTACTCCTCCAAAATAAAATACGACATCCTCACAAAAGGACGTCGTAACGTGGTTCCACCTTCATTCATCACCAGCTCAAAAAAACTGATGACCTCAGAATGGCGATAAGGGAACCACCCTTTTATGTTTGCATAAAATCATACCGAGTAGTGTCCATCCTATCCTCTATGCGCTCACAGCAACCGCGCACTCTCTCAAAGATTTCCTAGAATGGATAAGTCTCTAACAGTTATTATAGCAGGATTTTCGGATTTTTCAAGGATTTTTGCGAGAATTTCTAGATTTTCCAATTCCAAGCATCTTCCTCATCAAAACCCCTACTCCTACTCCGAGAAAACCTATGAGAATGTAAGGAATAACGTAGATTTCTGAGCCCTCTGCATTTGGAAAAATCAGGGTATCGACTGGCAGATAAAGCAAGCCTTGTAGCAGTGGAAACCACCAGGAAAAGCCGTTTTTTATTGAATAGATTGTCGATACAAGTAAAATAAAGACCGGCTGGTAGATGATAATTAAGTTAATCAAAATCCCTTTTATAGTATAGTCATCCAGCGGAGAATACATAATCAGCACCGGCACCAGATAATAGACCAGCAAAGTAGGCAAGATGTACCAAAAGATTTTTCCTGAATTCTTCATTTTCATCCCTCCTAATCAAAGAAATTACGAACGGATTTGACCTGAGCAACTGATTTTCTGAGAATGCGAGCTGTGGTGTCGGTTGATTTGACAACGGCCTTGGCTGGTAAGGTGACCGCTCCCTTGAGCAATACTTCTGCCACACTGTCTTGATTGGTGTGTTCCTTCTGGAAATCATGGGAAATTTTCAAATCCAGGTAATACTCAAAAACTCGGTGACCGAAATTCTTGGCGGAAATTTCATAGAGCTTTTTCTCCAGCAAGTAGGCATTCATGCTTGGCGTCGCCAAAATTGCATCAATGACCACATCTGCTATGTCCTTTTCCCGCTTAAAGAGAGTTCCAAACATCTTGTCCGTCACCAAATTATCCAAATAAGGATTCGAATGGGCTAGGATTGGAGTGCCTGATGCCAGGCTTTCCAAGAAAGTCAGACCCTGGGTTTCACTGGTCGATGCCGAGATAAAGAAATCAGCCGCCTTATAGTATAGAGCAGTATCGCTCGGCGCAATCATGCCCGTCATCTGAATATGACTGGCCATCTGCATGCGGTCAATCATCTCCTGCAACTCTCCCGCATAAGGACCACCACCAACGATAACCAGCTTGACCTTGGGATTTTCAGCCAAAATAGCCGGCATGGCCTTGACAAGGGCCTGAATATTTTTTTCATTGGAGATACGAGACAGGCTGAGCAGCATGGTTTCATCCTTAGCAATCCCCAGTTGATGCCTCAGTTCATCAATATCCTCTTGGCAAATCTCAGGTCGGTCAAACTTGGCCAAATCAATTCCTGTCGGTATGACCCTTTTGGAAATAGGAACCTGATACTTATTCAGCAAATCTTCTACAATCTCGCTGGGACAGATAATCCCATCAAGGTCACGGAAGAAGGGTTTGAGGATATACTTGACCATGCTAGGGCGGATAATTTTCCCCTTAGCAATATAGTGGACGTAGTCCTCATACTGGGTATGGTAGGTATGAATAACTGGAATCCCCAATTCCTTGGCAATCAATTTCCCCAAAATCCCCAGAGAAAACTCCGTATGGGTATGAATAATATCCAGCTTGTAACGGCTGGCAATTTTCAAGGCATCCACAAAGCCAGCATAGGCCACTCGACGGTCCTTAAAGGCAAAGAAGGGCACACTAGGAATGCGGATAATATCCCAATCCTCATAGCGGTTGACACCCTCATCAGTGGTCGTAAAAATAAATACTGCATGACCTAGTTTTTCCAGCTCCGTTTTCAGGGTCCGAATAGACGTCGCAACCCCCGAAACCTGCGGAAAATAGGTATCTGTAAACAATCCAATACGCATTTACAACTCCATGACTTGGCGATAGGCTTCTACTAGCTGGTGGGCTACATTGTCCATCGAGCGACTAACTGCCACCTGATAACCTGCCTCGCGCTTGTCTACTTTTTTATCTAAGATATTTTGAATGGATTGGACAAAATCATCGACAGTCTTGCCCAATTCAGCACTTGTTTCATCAATCCAGCCTTCATAAACTGGAATATCTCTCAGCACAACATGTTGGTGGCTGGCTAGAGCTTCCAAGACGACAATCCCTTCCGTCTCTTCATAGGATGGGAAGAAAAAGGCATCCGCTCCGCTCATTGCCCCCTGAAAAACAGCACCCTTGAAGTAACCAGGAAACTCGACATTAGGCGGATGAGCTCCTTCTACAATTTTCCGGATATAGGATGGAATCATCCATTTATTGATAGAGCCCAGCCAAATGAAGCGCACATGGGGAAGCTTTTCAGCCACCTTGACAAAATCCTCTATGCCCTTGCGGCGGAAATAAAGCCCGGCACAGACCACGACTGGTTGTCCCTCTTTAATACCGAAATAATCCCGAAAAACAGCCTCTTTGCGAGCATCTTTCTTGTACTTGTTCAAATCAATCCCATTGGACACGGCAACGATTGGAGTTGTCACCCCATAGGATTGGATGAGCTGCTTAGAATACTCTGACGGGGTAATGATAAAATCTGCTTTTCGGTACATGCTGGCCAGATATTTTCCCACAAATGGCGCCAGGCGATTGGATCCGATAAAGGAATTTTGAAAATCTTCCTTGGTCGAATGCCCGTGCAAGATGACCTTCTTTCCATGACGTTTGGCAGCGTGCAAAAGCAACCAGGAACGTGGCCCATAGGTATTGATATGAATGACATCATAATCCCCTAAAAGGTCCGTCGTATAGGGAATTCCAGCCATGTCCAGGGCTTCCATTTGATGGTGGAGGGCCCGACCAATCCCTGATTTTTCCAGAACTGTCTTGCCTTCCAAATAGAGTAAAACTTTCATGATTCTATTATAGTTGATTTAAAAGAAAAAATATAGCGGAAACATGAAAAATCCAAGAAGACAAGGCTTAGCTTTATTCAACCTTCTACACTGATAATAAATCGAGGAGCAGAAAACCAAAAAGAAGCTGACACAAGGTCAACTTCCCATCATAATAAATATATATTTTAGCCGAGTTCAGCTTTTTTTCTTTTCACTAAACCAAATCCAAGCATTCCCACTACAAGTCCAAGAGATGTCAAAGCATCTACTTGTCCAGTATTCGGCAATGTTTTAGCAGTTTGTCCTGAGGATTGATTGCTAACAGATTGTTCAGTGTTACCAGTTCCTTGGGATGAGATGCTGGTTTCCTCTGCTGAACCGCCAGCTGCAGCACCACCACCAACTAGATGCGAAATTGTTGGAGTAACTGTTGTTTCTTGCAAGATTTCAGTAGGTAAAATGTGACCCTGACTTAGAATGGCTGTAATGTCAAGCTCTGGTAATTCATGTGTAACGCTGTCGCCTTTTGCTGTGATAATTGAATCCTCAACCAGTGTTTCAACCTGCGGTTCGTCGACTGGAGCTACAACAACTGGCTCGTCGGCTGGTGTTATAACGGCTGGTTCGTCAACTGGCGTATCTACCTGAGGTTCCTCAACCGGAGCTTCTACCTGTGGTTCGTCTTCTGGGGTGACAACTGCTGGTTCATCAACTGGGGTCTCTTCGACTGGCGCCGGTTGACTGCCGATAATGATAACTTTGGCAATTGGTTCGATAATTGTAGTTGTACTTGTCGCTGTTACTTCGCCAGTGACTGCGTCAATTTTATAAGTTGTGGTTGTCGTCTCACTGCCGTCAACACCACCAGTCTCACTATAGTAGCCCACAGGTTTAGTAGAATCTGACTCATAGCGAGTACCATACTCGATCATCACTGTCTCAACTACCGGCTGTGTACCTTGGTAATGACTTTCTCTTCTGGTGCAACAATGACTGGAGTTCCATCGGTTGGAATGCTTGCTCACTTGAAAAATTATTGATCTGTACCGTCTCTTCCGAATAAGCATCTACAACGTGACCGAGCTCGTGAGCCATGACATAGGTTTCCCAGGTAAATTGACCTTTCTCCACATCGATAACACCACCTTTGAAACCGGCATTATTCATATTGATAGTAGCATCATATCCAAGGGTATTTCCACCAAAGCCATAGGGGTCGTCATAAATTTTGATAAGACCGTATTGTGATTTGGCGGCGTCTGGCATGGTCTGGTAGAAATTATAGAAATTGTCAATAGCACTATTTTTAACTGTGAAGTTGCCATAAATCTTGATCAAATCTTCCTTAGTGACCAAATCGCTACGGTTCATGTAGACATTATAGCGGTTTGTCAAACTAGCAAAGAGATCTTTGACGCGATTTAAAGTTGCATCAGAGGCAGTTGTACTACCGATTTTTGCGTAAATTGCCTCACTTCTGAGCATGATAGCCTTGGCTTCCGCATACATACAGGCCGGGATAACCGTGCCAAAAGTGTAGCGGTCACTCGGGCTAATCGCTCCCAAGACGGACGCTCGGTTAGACATGGTCACCAATTCCTGCATGGCCAGTTTTTGCTGGTCCAATCAACCTTGGTCGTTTCTATTGAATACAGCCATTTGTGGATTTTCCGCACGAGAATAGGTACTAGTACGAGCGTAACGCGTCGTACCAACCATCGGTGAACCACGGTCAGAAATGGTCAAATTTCTTACAGTCATATTTATCAGAATATCCCCGTAACCATTTGCCCATAACGTTGATTGATCGATAACAATCTAGTCACTTGGCTTTTCTTTTGTCAAGTCAACGCTGAACTGTGCTGTATAGTGACCTGTCGTCGCATCAAACATCTTTTGTTCAGGAGTATCATCTTGCAACTCTATAATATTGCTCCGTCGCCTGCAGTTACTGGCTCAACATAGGGAATATCCTCTTCAAACAGTTTTTCATTAGGATCTAATGGGAACTTAGCTGTTGCATACTCAGTACCTGGCAAGGTAGACATGGTATTATATTGATTGTGATAAAGAATTAGCTCAGGATCTGATTCTCCTGGTACTTCCTCAACCACAAGTGGCTGTTCTACAGGAATTTCCGCTGGTGCTGGCACTTCAATTACCGGTTCTGTCTCAGTTTCAACAGAAACTTCTACTGATATAGCCGGTTCTTGATTTTCTGTTACCGCAGGTGCTACCACCTCAGCCTGCACATCCTGGTTGCTCACCGCAACTGTTGCTGGATTTTCAGTTGGCAAACTATCGGCGTTAACAATCTGACCACCTAAAAATAGACTCACACAGACTGATGCGGCTCCTACTGAAAATTTACGAATACTAAATCGTTGCTTACGAAACAAATCTGTTTCCCCCTACATTCATCTTAAAAACTTACTGAAAGCAAGTCAGACTCTTATATCTGGAGAAGGCCAAAGCAAAGACTAATTTGAATCAAAAATCGAAAGAATTTTTCAGCATGAACTTGTAGACACTACTTCCTGTAAAAATATAGAAAAAAGAGTATCTAATCGATACCCCTTGATCTGATTTTCTATTACTTTTCTACTTGTTCTTGAGTTCAATGACCATATCCCGAATCTGGGCTGCCAGTTCAAAGTCAAGCACTTCTGCTGCTTCCTGCATCTGAGCCTCCAGCTTCTTAATCATGGCCTTACGTTCGTCACGGTTGAGACTGTCAAAGTCAACTACTTCTTCCGTCTCCTTGGCAATGGCCTTAGTTACACTAATCAGGTCACGGATCTCTTTCTTAATGGTCTGTGGAATGATGCCATGTTCTTCATTATAAGCCATCTGGATTTGACGACGGCGGGCGGTTTCGTCCATAGCCTTCCGCATGGACTCGGTGACCTTGTCCGCATACATAATCACATGGCCCTCAGAGTTACGAGCTGCCCGACCGATTGTCTGGATGAGCCCTCGTTCATTACGGAGGAAACCTTCCTTGTCAGCATCTAGAATAGCAACCAGACTGACTTCTGGCACGTCAATCCCTTCACGCAAGAGGTTAATCCCTATCAAGACATCAAAGACGCCCAAGCGAAGATCACGGATAATCTCCGTACGCTCCAAAGTCTTAATGTCCGAGTGCATATACTTGACCTTAACGCCCATTTCTTTCAGGTAGTCGGTCAAGTCCTCTGCCATTTTCTTGGTCAGGGTAGTGATAAAGGTCCTCTCGCCTTTGTCAACACGCGCATGGATTTCGCCCAAGAGGTCATCCATCTGCCCCATGGTTGGACGAACCTCAACTTCAGGGTCCAAGAGCCCGGTCGGCCGGATAATCTGTTCGACAACGGTCTCTGTCTGCTCCATCTCATAGTCACCCGGCGTCGCTGAGACATAGACAATCTGATGAACATGACTCTCAAATTCTTCCCTGCGCAGCGGACGATTGTCTAGTGCACTCGGGAGACGGAAACCATAGTTGACCAACATCTCTTTCCGTGAGCGGTCACCGTTGTACATCCCCTTAATCTGCCCCATAGTCATGTGGCTCTCGTCAATCATGATGAGATAATCTTCAGGGAAAAAGTCCAGCAGGGTGTATGGGGGCTCGCCCTCGCTTCGCCCGTCCATGTGTCGTGAATAGTTCTCAACTCCGTTGGTGTAGCCCATTTCCCGTAGCATTTCAATATCATACTCGGTTCTCTGTTTCAATCGCTGAGCTTCTAAGAGCTTGCCCTCAGCCTCAAAGACCTTGAGCTGCTCCTCCAGTTCCGCCTGGATTTTGGCAATAGCCGTTTCCATGTGGTCGTCGTTGGTCACGAAGTGAGTAGCGGGAAAAATCGCCAAATGGTCAACATCGCCTAATACCTTGCCAGTCAGACTTTCAATCTCACGAATGCGGTCGATTTCATCACCGAAAAACTCCACACGGAAGGCGTGTTCATCTCGAGAAGCCGGGAAAATCTCCACCACATCGCCACGGACACGGAAACGCCCCCGTTGGAAGTCGATGTCGTTGCGCTCAAACTGAATATCTACCAGAGAGTTGAGCAACTGATCACGGGAAATCTCCTGACCTGGTCGCAGGCTGACCACGCTATCAGAATATTCCTTGGGCGAACCCAAACCATAGATACAGGAAACGGAGGCAACGACGATGACATCATTTCGCTCCAGCAGAGCTGAGGTCGCTGAATGACGAAGTTTATCAATTTCATCGTTGACAGAGCTATCTTTTTCAATATAGGTATCGGATGAAGGCACGTAAGCCTCTGGTTGATAGTAATCGTAGTAAGACACGAAATACTCAACGGCATTTTCTGGGAAAAATTCCTTGAACTCACTGTAGAGCTGGCCAGCCAGCGTCTTATTGTGGGCGATGACTAGGGTCGGTTTGTTGACTTGGGCGATAACCTGACTCATGGTGTAGGTCTTACCGGTCCCCGTCGCTCCCATGAGAATTTGAGCCTTCTCCCCACCCTCGATATTATCCACCAGGGTCTCAATGGCCTGGGGCTGGTCACCAGACGGTGCATATTTTGACACAAGTTTAAATTGGTTTTCAGTATTTCGGTTAATCATTTGCTCAGTTTTCTTTCTTCTAGTAAATCTTGCAACATCTCTTCGGAAAAATGCTCAATTGGGCCGGGTTCAACATCAAGAATCGAAGTTGCCGCCGTATATTTCAATAAATTCTTTATCTTAATTCCATATTGTTTAGCATAAAAGACAGCTCGCTCACTGTCATGAAACAATATCAATAAGTGCGTGTAGGTGTCCGACAAACTGGCCCTTGCACTCGTTTTAGCCCCAGTCGCAAATGCGATTGTCTTCCCTACAGATTCTACTGTTTTTTCAGAAACATTTCCAAAAAGACGGCTCAAGCCTGCTCCTAGTGTCTGTTCTTCTAGGCAGATATACTCAATTTCGTTTATAGGAATGGACACAGCTTTTCTTCGAAATATTCCCCGATAGAGAACAAAGTGCTTCTCTGTCAGTTCAAATGCTTTTAATCCAAAAAAGAGGCGCTGTATAGAAACGATAATAACCAGATGTGAAGCCAAGGTTGGAATGCCAAAGATCAGTAAAAATAAAATCCCACCGAAGATCACTGTCGCTACATCTTCTCCCCATAAACTGATAAATAAATCAACCGTTAGATAAGACAATGGCAAGCCAAAAAACAAACTCAGACCCAAGGCCGACAAAGATTTCCATCTGCTATAACGAACAATCATACCCATTCCTTTCACTATTCTATTTTACCACAAGTCCGCTTGAACTTACTCAAAATCAATTGTCCTAAAATATTAAATTTTCTCACAATTCACTGACTCTGTATGTCAGAAATTCTAACATTATAAAAACCTCGATTTTGCATTAATTTTCATAATATGATACAATGGGAAAGTTATTTTATAATAGAAGGAGTATATAAATGAAGAAAAAATTATTCATGCTATTGGCAAGCATTTTGCCGGTCTTCTTTATTTTTACAGGTGTCCAGGCAGATGATACGATCGATATCGTCTTTGACAATGCCTATGCACCATTTGAATTTAAAGATTCTGACCAAACTTATAAAGGATTAGATGTTGATATTATCAACGAAGTTGCAAAACGTTCAAATTGGAAAATGAATCAATCCTTCCCAGGATTTGATGCTGCTGTCAATGCGGTCCAGTCTGGTTCGGCCGATGCCCTCATGGCTGGTACGACCATTACCGAAGCCCGCAAAAAGGTCTTTACCTTCTCAGACCCCTACTTTGATACGAAGATTATCATTGCAACAACCAAGTCTAACAAGATTTCCTCCTATGAAGACCTCAAAGGTAAGACAGTTGGTGTTAAAAACGGTACTGCTTCTCAAACCTTCCTCGAAGAAAACAAGGACAAGTACGGTTTTACTATCAAAACCTTCGACACAGGGGACACGATGTACAACAGTCTTTCCACTGGCGCTATTGACGCTGCTATGGACGATGAGGCGGTTATCCAATACGCTATCCAACAAGGGCAAGACCTGAGCTTAGACATCCCTGGCGAACCAATTGGATCATTTGGTTTCTCTGTTAAAAAAGGAAGCCAATATGAGTACCTCGTTGATGATTTCAATAAGGCTCTTGCAGCTATGAAAGAAGACGGCACCTACGAAAAAATCATGAATAAATGGTTTGGTGTAGCTACCGCCTCTGCTGATATGCAGAACTACTCATCTCGCTTGAAATTATCTGGTGATGCTACTAAAAAAGCAAACCCTATCAAGTCAAGCTACACGATCGTTTCAGATTCATCATTTGCCCCATTTGAATACCAGGACGAGTCTGGTAAGTACGTCGGCATTGACATGGAATTGATCAAGGCCATTGCGGAGCAACAAGGAATCACCATCACTATCCAAAATCCTGGTTTCGATGCAGCCCTTAACGCTGTCCAAGCTGGTCAAGCAGATGCCGTTATCGCTGGTATGTCGATTACTGACGCTCGTAAGGAAATCTTTGATTTCTCAGATGCCTACTACTCGTCAAATATCCTGCTGGCTGTTAAAAACGGCAGTGACATTGCATCCTATGAAGACCTCAAAGGCAAGACAGTCGGTGCCAAAAACGGTACAGCGTCTTACACTTTCTTGGAAAGCAACAAAGACAAGTACGGCTATACTTTGAAGGCCTTCGACGAGGCTTCTGGCATGTACGACAGTCTCAACTCTGGCTCAATTGACGCCCTCATGGATGATGAAGCGGTCCTCCTCTACGCTATCCAACAAGGTCGTGACTTCGCTACTCCAATCCCAGGTGAAAAATCTGGTGAATACGGATTTGCTGTGAAAAAAGGTAGCAATCCTGAACTGATTGAAATGTTCAACAATGGCTTGGCTGCATTGGTAGAATCAGGCAAGTACGATGAGATTTTCAACAAATACTTCAATGCCAAAGAAGAGACAACACCAAGTACAGCCACTGAAACAGTTGATGAAACCACCATTTTCGGTCTCTTGAAAAACAACTACGGTCAGCTCCTGTCTGGTCTTGGTATTACAGTTGGTTTGGCTCTCTTGTCATTTGCCATTGCTATCGTCATCGGTATTATCTTTGGTATGTTTGCGGTGAGCCCAATCAAGGCCCTTCGTGTTATCTCATCCGTCTTCGTTGATGTGGTTCGTGGTATTCCGTTGATGATTGTTGCAGCCTTCATCTTCTGGGGTATTCCAAACTTGATTGAGTCTATCACTGGTCAACAATCACCAATCAACGACTTCGTAGCCGGTACCATTGCCCTATCCCTTAACTCCGGTGCCTATATCGCAGAAATTGTCCGCGGTGGTATTCAAGCCGTTCCTGCGGGACAAATGGAGGCATCACGCAGTTTGGGTATTTCCTACGGGACAACCATGCGCAAGATTATCCTACCACAGGCTGGTAAAATCATGCTGCCAAACTTCATCAACCAATTTGTTATTACATTGAAAGATACGACCATCATCTCTGCGATTGGTCTTGTCGAACTCTTCCAAGCTGGTAAGATTATCATTGCCCGTAACTACCAATCCTTCCGTATGTATGCAATCCTTGCTATCATATACTTGGTGGTTATCACCCTCTTGACTCGCTTGGCACGTAAACTTGAAAAAGGAGGCAAATAATGGCTTTATTAAAAATCAATGTTGAAGACCTGCACAAGTCTTACGGGAAAAACGAGGTCTTGAAAGGCGTCTCTGCAAAATTCTACGAGGGGGATGTTGTCTGCATTATCGGTCCTTCTGGATCTGGTAAATCAACCTTCCTTCGTACACTCAACCTCCTGGAATCCATCACAAGTGGTCATGTTATGGTAGATGGTTACAATCTGACTGACCCTAAAACAGATGTTGATGCCTTCCGTGAAAATGTCGGAATGGTATTCCAGCACTTCAACCTCTTCCCACACATGTCCGTCTTAGAAAATATCACCTTTGCTCCTATCGAACATAAAAAATTGAATAAGGCTGAAGCCGAGAAAGTCGGCATGGAATTACTGGAAAAGGTCGGTCTAGCAGACAAGCGTGACGCTATGCCAGATAGCCTGTCCGGTGGTCAGAAACAGCGTGTAGCTATTGCCCGCGCGCTGGCTATGAACCCAGACATCATGCTCTTTGATGAACCAACGTCTGCCCTTGACCCAGAAATGGTCGGCGACGTACTCAACGTTATGAAAGACCTAGCTGAGCAAGGCATGACCATGTTGATTGTTACGCACGAGATGGGCTTTGCCCGCAAGGTTGCTAACCGCGTCATCTTTACAGACGGCGGTGAATTCCTTGAAGACGGCACACCCGAACAAATCTTCGACAACCCACAACACCCACGTCTCAAAGACTTCCTGGATAAGGTCCTGAACGTATAAAGATTAGAAAAAACCTTGCTTTGTCAAGGTTTTTTGAGTTTCTTCAAATTATTATTAGCGTCTTTTCTGGATGTAATATAAAGCCCATCTTGCCCTGATACACGGAAAGTAGAGTGAAAAGGTCGATTTCCCAGCACCGGGACTATTAATCATCATTATACTGTCACCTTGTAAGACCAGCCCTTCTCTGTTTTTTCGAGCCTGCTAAATCCCATCTTCTCAAACAGACGCTGGGAACCAATATTCCAATCATAAATTTCTCCTACTCGAATTTCTGTGAAGCCTAGCTCTTTCGCACGTTCTATCATCCGTTTTAAGACCTTGCCACCAATGCCCCTTGCCCAGTAACGGCTATCGCCGATGGAAATCGCAAAGTCATCTGCCAGCAGGGTCACGTCTCCAATTGGTCTCCAACCACACTTTTCCCGAATTTCTATCCAGTAGCACTCGCCATTTTCCGATAAAAAACGGTACATCCTAGCTAATTTTTCCAAGCTATAAGCTTCTTTCACACCATCAACCAACCAGACTAGCTCCATATTTTGATGCCAGTCAAAAGCAAGCTCATATTGACCATCATAGGCACGAAGGCGTACGGTAGTATCAATTTCTAGTTGCTCTGATTGTCTTATATTCCTTATTGGCATTGCGAATTCTCCTTTTTCCCTTTCATTATAGCATAAGGCTGTATTATATGTGACAAATGCTCAAAATAGGTATATAATTACTACATAGTGATATCCAAGGGAGGAATTCTTATGTCAAATGTACTTTTATTCGGAGCAAGTGGCTTTTTAGGTCAAGAAGTGATGGAAAAATTGATTGCGAGCGGTCATCAGCTAACTGCTATTACACGGTCATTTGATCCTGAAAATAGCAAAAAATTCCGTCCAGACGTCAACTGGGTAGAGGCCGACCTCTATCAAGCAGATCAGTGGAAGGAATCGCTTAATGACCATACTGTTGTCATTAACTTGGTCGGCATGGTCAAAGAAGAGCCCGAAAAAGGCTTAACCTATGATAAGGTCATTCTCGGTGCTGCCAAGGTGATTGCGGATGTTATGGCAGATAAAAGTGACCACCACTACATTTACGTATCCACCCACCTCGAAGGGCTTGCGACGCCAGAAAGCTACCGCAAGGCTAAAAAAGAGGCGGAGGATTATCTCTTGGCGCAATCCTTCAAAACGAGCATCGTCCGTCCTAGCATGATGTACGGTCCAGGCAAAGCAGGAACAAGTGAAAGAGCCCAGGCTATTCTGGAAAAAATGGATCCTGCAAGTCCAGCTTGGGCCGGTCGACCAATTGCCGTGGAAAAGGTTGCCCAGACCATTGCTAACATTGTCAACGGAAAAACTGACCAAACCATATTCGAAAATGATGATATGGCTTGACAAATTATTCCCAATCAGATATAGTAATACTATCAAAAAAATACGAGGTAAAGGACCATGGACACAGACAAGTAATCTCTATTAAGTTTATACTTAGAGGTAGCTTGCCTGTGTCTATTTTTCCTGTTCTCCTATTCCCAAAATAGGTCTTTTTTGAGCAGGCACGCTACTGAGTAAGTAGTGTGTTTTTTCTCATACAAGGAGGCCTTATGCTCATCACAACACAAAATCTCTCGATCCACCACCAAAAAGACCTGCGTCCACTAGTAGCCGACCTCACCCTCACCATCAATAGTGGCGATAAGGTGGCTATCATTGGCGAAGAAGGCAATGGCAAGTCCAGCCTTCTCAAGACCTTGCTCAATCCAGACATGGTAGCAGACTATCTCCTGATAAGTGGCACGATTCAGCGCCACTTCACCGCACCGATCTACATCCCACAGTCTCTTCCTTTGGAAATGGCAGAGCTGACACTCAATGACTACTTCTTTTCTCAAGTAGATCTGGATATTGATTTCGGACTGCTCTATCGCTTCGCCGACCAACTGGCTTTTGACAGTGACCGATTGAGCAGTGACCAATTGATTTCTAGCCTGTCCGGTGGAGAAAAACTCAAAATCCAACTCATCAAATCGCTCGCTAAGCATTCTGATATTATTTTCCTAGACGAACCGTCAAACGACCTAGACCTAGATACGCTCTCATGGTTGGAAAACTATATTGCCACTAGCTCCAAAACGATTGTCTACGTCTCACACGATGAGGATTTTCTTGCCAAAACTGCCACAAAAATTGTGCATTTACAATCTGTAAAGAAAAAAATGCTGGCCAAAACAAGCGTTCAGACCATAGATTATCAAGCCTACCGTGACCAGCGCGAGGCAGCCTACTATAAACAGATCCAGCAAGCGCAAAACGACCGCAAGGAATTTGAAAAAGTCATGGAAAAACACCGTCGCCAAAAATCTCAGGTCCGGAATACCTTACTTAATACCCATGATGCAACAGCTGGACGGCTAGTAGCCAAAAAGATGAAATCTGTTTTAGCTAGGGAAAAGCGCTATGAAAAACAGGCTGAAAGCATGACCAAAATGCCCTACCATGAAGATGCCATTCACCTGTTCTTTTCTGACATTCAGCCGTTGCCAGCGCACAAACAGATTATTGACGTACAGGGGGAAGAACTGTGGTGCCATGAGCACCTGTTGGTCAAAAATCTCTTCATGAAGGTCAAGGCTGGTGAAAAAGTCGGCATTATCGGAGCCAACGGTGTCGGAAAATCCAGCCTCATCAAGTTCCTCTATCAGCATCTGCAAACCAGGTCTGACCTACAGCTGGGCTACATGCCTCAGCACTACGCAGATTTATTGCCATTAAGCAAAACTCCTCTCGCATTTTTAGCAGGAGAAAAGGATAAAGAGGAACAAGAGGCTGCTCTCACCTACCTGGCCAGTCTCCAATTCACCCGCGAAGAGGTTCACCATGCTATTTCCGATTTATCAGGGGGGCAACAAGCAAAATTACTGCTCTTAAAAATGGTATTGGACAAGGCCAATGTTTTACTACTAGACGAGCCCAGTCGCAATTTTTCACCCATTTCACAGCCCTACATTCGTGAATTATTCTCGGATTATCAGGGGACACTTATCTGCGTCTCGCACGATCGACGATTTTTGAGGGAGGTTTGTCATCAGGTTTACAAACTAAGCAAGCAAGGACTATACAGGCTAGACAGCATCTAAATAAAAGTCTCACAGCGAGACTTTTTCATAATGCAGACAAACTAAATTCTGGATAAATAAACTAAGTAGCTCTACTAAGAAAAAACAAAAATTTAGTTTATTTTGCGAGCGGAGCGAGCCCTAAGCCAGGACTTTCCACTGTGATGAAAATGCCTGAAACGTTGTCGTTTCAGGCATTCGGAGTATTTGAGACCTTAGGCTCAAATACTAGGTATAGAATTCCGTAGGTAGCTCAAACAGTCTGGGGGACTGTTTGAGGAGTAAACCTAGAAACAAGAAAGTTTACTACCGTCCGATATCACCTCAGGTAAGTCTGAAAAGAGATTTGTCTCCAAACTCAAAAAGTCTCATAGCGAGACTTTTTTGTATTTTTATTCAATTAGGCTGGTTCTAATCATAAACTCATTTCTAAAACAAGCCCAAGGCTGAACCATCTGCTGCCACGTCCATGTTGAGAGCCGCAGGTGCTTTTGGCAAACCAGGCATGGTCATGACATCACCGGTCAAAGCCACGATAAAGCCAGCACCTAATTTTGGTACAAATTCACGGACAGTAATATCGAAATCAGTCGGTGCCCCCAGCGCAAATGGATCATCTGAAAAACTGTACTGGGTCTTGGCCATACAAACAGGCAATTTATCCCAGCCATTCTTGGCAAATTCGGCCAATTGATTGCGGGCTTTCTTTTCAAAAACGACACCCGTTCCACCGTAAATCTGCGTCACAATCTTACTGACCTTGGTTGCCAAATCATCGTCAGACTGATAAATGGCTTGGTAGTTGGCCTGCTGTTTTTCAATGGTTGCGACTACCGTTTCAGCCAAAGCAACTCCACCGGCCGCACCGTCTGCCCAGACACTGGCAAGTTCGACAGGAACACCGATTTGACCACACAGTTCTTTGAGTGCAGCGATTTCGTCAGCTGTATCAGATACAAATTCATTGATGGCAACGACAGCTGGAATACCGTATTTCTGGATATTTTCGACATGGCGCTTGAGATTGGCAAAGCCAGCTTTAACAGCCTCGACATTCTCAGTCGCAAGGTCTGATTTTGCGACACCACCGTGCATCTTCAGAGCTCTCAGCGTGGCAACAATCACCACGGCATCAGGCGATTTTGGCAAATTCGGTGTCTTAATATCCAAGAATTTCTCTGCACCCAAATCTGCTCCAAAACCAGCCTCTGTGACCGTATAATCTGCCAAACGTAGAGCCGTCGTAGTCGCAAGGACTGAGTTACAACCATGGGCAATATTGGCAAAGGGACCACCATGAACCAAAGCGGGCGTACCATAAATGGTTTGAACCAAATTTGGTTTAATCGCATCTTTGAGAATGAGAGTCAGCGCTCCTTCCACCTGCAAATCCCGAACAAAAACAGGTGTACGGTCATAGCGATAACCAATGACAATGCTTGCCAAGCGTTCTTTGAGGTCGTCTAGGTCCGTCGCCAAGCAGAGAATGGCCATAATTTCAGAGGCAACCGTAATATCAAAGCCATCTTCACGCGGTACACCGTTCAGCGGTCCACCCAGACCAACTGTGACCTTACGAAGGGCGCGATCATTTAGGTCTACCACCCGTTTCCAAATAATCCGGCGCGGATCCAAGCCCAACTCGTTTCCTTGATGCAAATGATTATCAATCAGAGCAGACAGGGCATTGTTAGCTGTTGTAATGGCGTGCATATCCCCTGTGAAATGCAAATTGATATCTTCCATCGGTAGTACCTGCGCATAGCCACCACCAGCAGCTCCACCCTTGACACCCATTACAGGTCCAAGCGATGGCTCCCGCAAAGCAATCATGGTTTTCTTGCCAATTTTTGCCAGAGCATCTGCCAATCCAATAGTCACAGTGGACTTGCCTTCTCCAGCTGGAGTTGGGTTGATGGCTGTTACCAAAATTAACTTGCCAAGCTCATTGTCCTTGACTGCATTGATTTTATCAAAAGACAATTTAGCCTTGTATTTTCCGTATAATTCGAGGTCATCAAATCCAATTCCGACCTGCTCAACAATCTCTGTAATCGGCTTGAGTGAAACACTCTGTGCAATTTCAATGTCTGTTTTCATGCTGGCTCCCCTTAGCGAAATATTTTTTTCCAGTATATCACATCCCCTTGGAAAATCGGAAACATTTTTATGAAAAATAGTAAGAGTATTCGGATTTTGAGGCGGACTATCATTCAATAACAGTTATAGTTTGATTCCATTTTAGTAATAGACTATTGGTCGCGAAAACTTTACGGAAAATGGAAAATTTAGTACAATATGGACATGAAAATCATCATTACATCAGGTGGAACCAGTGAGGTTATTGACCAGGTCAGGGCTATCACCAACCACGCAACAGGTACCTTAGGAAAAATCATTGCCGAACAGGCTCTGGCAAGAGGGCATGAGGTAACTTTGGTGACAACCAAGCAAGCTGTCAAGCCAACATTTCATCCTCATCTGACAATTGTAGAAATCACCAATGTAGAGAGCCTGAAAGAAACTCTTGAACCTCTTGTCAAGACCCACCAAGTCCTCATCCACAGCATGGCCGTTTCCGACTACACACCGGTCTATATGACTGGCTTGGACGAGGTTAGGGAAACAGAGGACATCACCAGCCTGCTGGAGAAGAAAAATACGGAAACCAAGATTTCATCCAAGGCTGACTACCAGGTGCTCTTCTTGAAAAAAACACCCAAAGTTATCTCTCATGTCAAACAATGGAATCCAGGCATCCAGTTGATTGGCTTTAAGTTACTGGTCGACGTGCCCAAGGAAGAACTATTTGCCGTGGCACGAGATAGCATCCAGCACAACAAGGCAGACTACATCCTGGCCAACGACCTAGTGGACATTACTGCCGACAAACATCTGGGCTACCTGGTGTCTCAGACCGAGGCTATTCCTGCGGCGACCAAGCAGGACATCGCCCAACTCATTTTAAATACCGTAGAAAAGGGGTAAGACTATGGCAAGAATTACGCTTGCGGTGACAGGATCTATTTCTGCCTACAAGGCAGCTGACATCACCAGCCAGCTGACAAAACTCGGTCACTCTGTGACAGTCCTCATGAGCCGCTCTGCTATGGACTTTATCACGCCCTTGACCCTTCAAGTCCTGTCCAAAAATCTGGTCCATACCGACCTCATGCTGGAGGAAAATCCTGCCTCTATCAAGCATATCGATATTGCCAAGGAAACGGACCTTTTCCTGGTGGCTCCTGCCTCGGCCAATACTATCGCCAAGCTAGCAAACGGTATGGCAGACAATATGGTGACGGCGACGGCTCTGGCCATCCCTATCGGGGTGCCAAAATTGGTCGCTCCTGCCATGAATACCAATATGTACCTCCACCCAGCCACACAACACAATCTGAAGAACTTGACAAGCTATGGCTATGAAGAAATCAAGCCTCGGGAGGCCCTGCTTGCCTGCGGTGATTTTGGAACTGGGGCCCTGGCTGAGGTTGACATCATCATAGAGAAAGTGAGTAGAATTTTAAGTGAGAAATAAACAGTCCAATCAGGTGGCCATGACAGCCATTTTTATCGCCATTATGATCATTATCGAGGTCATCAGTCAGGCTATTTTTGCCAGCTTCGTACTTCCTGTCAAGCCAACCATTACCCACATCCCTGTCATCATTGCTAGCATCCTCTACGGACCAAAGCTGGGAGCCAAGCTAGGCGGCTTCATGGGCGTCATGTCCATTATCCGAAATTCCATTATCTTATCGCCTATGAGCTATGTCTTTAGCCCCTTGGTGGAAAACGGAAACTTCTACTCTATTCTGATTGCCCTTGTCCCACGAATTTTGATTGGGGTCACGCCTTATTATATCTACAAATGGCTGAGCAATAAGCCTGGGCTGGCTCTGGCGGGTCTGACTGGTACCCTGACCAATACCATTTTTGTCCTGTCCGGTATTTTCATTTTCTTTGGCTCTGTCTACAAGGGCGACATTAAACTGGTCCTAGCAGGCATCGTTTCTATCAACTCCATCACGGAATTGATTGTCTCAGCCCTATTGACCGTAGCCATTGTTCCGATTTTGCAGAAAGTTGTAAAATAAATCTCAGAAAATCATGTGAAAGCATGATTTTTTTTTTTGAAAATGGTATAATGAAAGCGTTTAATAGAAAAAATTTTTTTAAGGAGATATCCTATGTCTTATCAAGAAACCTATCAAACCTGGCTAGATGTTGCTGACCTGCCTGACTACCTTCGTCAGGATTTATTGGCCATGGATGAAAAAACCAAAGAAGATGCCTTTTATACAAATCTTGAATTTGGTACAGCAGGTATGCGTGGCTATATCGGTGCTGGTACCAACCGCATCAATATCTACGTGGTGCGTCAAGCAACCGAAGGTTTGGCAAAATTGGTCGAGTCTAAAGGTGAAGAAGCTAAAAAACGTGGGGTAGCGATTGCTTACGACACTCGCCACTTCTCTCCAGAATTTGCCTTTGAATCCGCACAGGTCTTGGCAGCCCATGGCATCAAGTCTTACGTCTTTGAAAGCCTACGCCCAACACCAGAATTGTCCTTTGCTGTCCGCCACTACAATGCCGTTGCAGGTATCATGGTGACTGCCAGCCACAACCCTAAAGAATTCAATGGTTACAAGGTTTACGGCGAAGATGGTGGACAAATGCCACCAGCAGATGCGTCTGCTTTGACGGACTACATCCGTGCTATTGACAATCCATTTGCAGTGGCATTGGCTGACTTGGAAGAAAGCAAGGCTAACGGTCTGATTACGGTTCTCGGTGAAGAGACAGACCGCCTCTACCTGGATGAGCTAAAGTCTATCAATATCAACAAAGACTTGATTGCTGAGCATGGTAAGGACATGAAGATTGTCTATACCCCACTTCACGGTACTGGTGAGATGTTGGCTCGTCGTGCCTTGGCTGAAGCTGGTTTTGAATCTGTAGCAGTTGTTGAAAGCCAAGCAACAGCTGACCCAGACTTCTCAACAGTTGCCTCTCCAAACCCAGAAAGCCAGGCTGCCTTTGCACTTGCCGAAGAACTTGGCCGCGAAGTTGGTGCTGATGTATTGCTGGCAACAGACCCAGATGCTGACCGTGTCGGTGTCGAAGTCCGTCAAGCAGACGGTTCATACTGGAACCTGTCTGGTAACCAAATCGGTGCTATCATTGCTAAGTATGTCCTTGAAGCGCATAAACAAGCAGGTACCCTCCCAGCAAACGCTGCCCTTGCTAAATCGATTGTGTCAACTGAACTGGTAACTAAGATAGCTGAAAGCTACGGCGCAACCATGTTCAACGTCTTGACAGGTTTCAAATTCATCGCTGAGAAAATCCAAGAATTTGAAGAAAAACACAACCATACTTACATGTTTGGTTTTGAAGAAAGCTTTGGTTACTTGATTAAGCCATTCGTGCGCGATAAGGATGCCATTCAAGCCGTTCTGATGGTCGCAGAGATTGCTGCCTACTACCGCTCTCGCGGCATGACCTTGGCAGATGGTATCGACGAAATCTTCAAGGAATACGGTTACTTCGCTGAGAAAACCATCTCTGTTACTCTTTCTGGTAAAGACGGTGCCGAGCAAATCAAGGCTATCATGGCTAAGTTCCGTGAGCATGCTCCTGAGCAGTTCAACAAGACAGACATTGCTCTATTCGAGGACTTCGCTCTGCAAAAGGCTGTCGCTCTTGACGGAACGACAACTGAACTGACAACACCTCCGTCAGATGTGCTCAAGTACACCTTGACAGACGATAGCTGGTTTGCCGTTCGCCCATCAGGTACCGAACCAAAAATCAAATTCTACATCGCAACAGTTGGCGCAACCTTAGGTGAGGCTGAAGAAAAAATCGCCAATATCGAAAAAGAAATTACAGAATTTGTAGGATAGAAATAAGGTCACAGCTGAGCTGTGGCTTTTTCTATGGTTATATTTTAGCAACTAATAAAATCAGTTACGCCACTTCATCCGCTCGATGATTGACCGGATCAATAACTTGTGGTTGGAAGCACCGAAAAACTCAAAAAACGGCTCTATAAGACTGTAGTGGGTAAATCCCCTATAGAGATTATGGAGCCTTTTTGAGTATCAAAAAGTCCCATATGACCTATAATGAAAAAAGACTAAACCATCATTAGAAAGGAATCATATGGAATAGATAAACAGTCAGGGAAGTGATTGTTTATCCCCGAGCCAAGAAATAATAAAGCGAGGATAGTATCACAAACTTACTTGGAACGAAAGACAAAAATATTATTATCACTAATGAATACGATATGGGAACGCACAGAGAGCTTCATGGTCATTTGGACTATTCAGCTCCTAAATGCCACTCTTGTCATGGTCAAATGGCTAAATACGATTTCCAGAAAGCCTCTAAAATTCCATACTTAGAATCTGCTGGTTACCCTCTGCTTATCCGCTTGAGAAAGCACCGTTTCCGCTGTAAAAATTACGGAAAAATGGCTGTCGCAGAAACTTCTCTGGTCAAGAAGAACCACCAAATTGCAACCGTCATTCACCAGAAAATCGCTCAGCTTCTCATCGAAAAACAATTCATGACAGACATTCTTGGTTATCGTCGTATGATGCTATTTGTCAATCGCAAGCTTGAAACAAACTACAACAGGAAGCGGATTCGACGCTTGATGCACATTCTAGGTCTACGTTCCATTATCAGAAGAGCCAAGGGTTATTGTACAATGAAAATTTCTGTCGGATCTATGAATCCTGCATTGACACAGAGACCTAAGATATGGGTAAAAATGCCTTCAATAACCTGTCTATCTTGGAAACGACGGACATAATTCTTTCCGTAGGTAGTGAAATGAGGCACCTTATCATCCAGTAGAAGACCAAGAAACCAACGATAGGCAGTGTTCACTCCAATTTCCTTAATGGTTGACGCATGGAGCGAATACCGAAGAGACAACGCAGGATTGGAATTTTAATGAGCAGAATAGGGTCAAGACTAGGGGCGACCCGTATCATCGCTATAGCTATCTGCGACTAAGTCATAAATAAAGGAAAAATCAATAGCTTCTTCTATTTGACGAAGGAGACGATTTTGAGGAACAAGGTCATCTAGACTATAGAAACTAAATTGACCGCGATTGTAGTCTGAGTTTTCTTTGTGTAACATAGCGATTTTCCCTCTGTTTATTAGCTAGCATTCCTATCTCAATTATACTAATTTACATATGAAAAAGCCGTTAGAAATACAATTCTAACGACTTTGTCTTCAATCTGTGAGAAGACCAATTTGGTCTTCTCTTTTTTAGCCTGCTTACTACTAGCGTAGAACAGCTTATTGGAAAAGCTAACCTTTCCAATTTCTATTTTCATTCTTTGCTTGTATAGTTGGAGGACACACAAGAAAGAGAATAGATTAGTCTTCGTTATTACGACGACGTTTTCCAACAAGTGCAAGAGCTGCCACAAGCATTGCTGCACCAAGAACAGTTGCTGAAGATGAAGCTTCACCCGTATTTGGTAATTGAGCTTGACCCGCAGCTGGAGTTGCTGGTTTAGCCGGAGTAGCAGGAGTTCCTGGTTTACCTGGCTCTGGAGTTACAGGAGTAACAGGCTTGTCAGGAGTCGGAGTAACTGGTTTACCTGGTGTAGGTGGTACTGGACGACCTGGATTTGGAGTTACAGGACTTGTAGGATTTGTTGGAATCTTACGGTAAATATGAGTTGTATTACCATCGCTGTCAGTTGTAGTCTTCACATATACGTAACCTGGAATTGAGTTACCTTTATTTGGTGTTGTGCCATCTTCTTGTGGATTGATGACATTTCCATCTTCGTCAACGTGGTTGGTTACAACTTTCTTAGCAGGTGTTACTTTACGGTATACATAAGTTACTACAGTTTCACCTTCAACAACTGTACCGTTTTCAGTACCGTCAACTCGAACAAGTTCGTATTCCTCACCGTTAAATGTGATTGTACCTGGCTTGTTATCTGTTGTGTCGTATGGTGTGTCTACATCTGATGATGGTGTATCTGTTACTGGAGTAGAAATAACTGTACCATCTTCAGTGATATAGTTCACGACAACTGTACCTTTAGGTGTTACTTTACGGTAAACGTGAGTCACATTGCCATCTTCGTCAACAGTAGTCTTACCTGTAAACTCATAACCTGGAATTGATGTATTTGGTTTAGTGCCATCTTCTTGAGGTGAAATAGACTTACCATTCTCATCAACGTGGTTGGTTACAGGAGATTTAACTGCACTAGATACTTTACGGTATACGTAAGTTACTTGAGTTGTACCCTCTACTACAGAACCATTTTCATTACCTTGAGTCAATACTGGAACAAGTTCATAGACAGAACCGTCAGCTGTAGTAATTGTAGTTGGTTTGTTATCTGTTGTATCGTAAGATGTACCTGTTGAAGTTGAGCTTGTATCTTCTACTGGAGAAGCAATCACATTACCTTCAGTGTCGATGTAGTTAACAACAACGTTACCTTTCACTTCTTCGTATACGTAAGTTACTTTCTTGTCTTCGCCTGAAGTTACTGATCCATTTTCTTCACCAGTAGTCAAGCTTGGAACAAGTTTATATGTCTTACCATCTTCAGTAGTGATTGTACCTGGTTTGTTATCTTCAGTTGTGTATGTCTTACCTGGTTCAGCGTTCTCTTCGTCCTTAACTGGAGATTTGATTACTGTACCATTTGTAGTTACATAGTTAACTGTTACTGAACCTGCTGGCTCGTAAACATAAGTTACTTCTGTAGTACCTTCTACAACTTTACCAGACTCGTTATCGCCAGCTTTCACTTCTTTGTAGAAGTATGTAACACCATTGTGTTTGATAACTGCTGGTTTGAAATCTGTTGTATCGTAAGTTGTATCAAGAGCCGCATCAGTAGTGTCGTTTACTGAAGTTGCAATTGTTTCACCATTCGTGTTCACATAGTTAACGACAACGCTACCGTTTGGATTTGGAGCTGGAGTTGTTACTTTTTGGTAAACATAAGTTACTTGAGTTGTACCTTCAACAACAGAACCATTTTCTTCGCCCTTAGTCAATACTGGAACAAGTTTGTACTCAGTACCATCTTCAGTTGTGATAGTAGTTGGTTTGTTATCTGTTGTATCGTAAGATGTACCTGTTGATGTAGATGGTGTATCTGTTACAGGTGCTTTGATGACATTGCCTTCAGTGTCGATGTAGTTAACAACAACGTCACCTTTCACTTCTTCGTATACGTAAGTTACTTGCTTGTCTTCGCCTGAAGTTACTGATCCATTTTCTTCACCAGTAGTCAAGCTTGGAACAAGTTTGTATGTCTTACCATCTTCAGTAGTGATTGTAGTTGGCTTATTGTCTTCTGTTGTGTACGTCTTACCTGGTTCAGCGTTCTCTTCATCCTTAACTGGAGATTTGATTACTGTACCATCTGTAGTTACATAGTTAACTGTTACTGAACCAGCTGGCTCGTAGACGTATTGAACAGTTGTAGTACCTTCAACAACAGTACCTTTCTCAGCAGCTGATGTGTCTTTCACTTCTTTGTAGAAGTATGTTACACCATCTTTTGTGATTGTTGCTGGTTTGAAATCAAATGTTTCATAGACAGTTCCAGTTGTTGTTTCTGGTGTATCTACAACATCAGAAGCGATTTTCTCACCTGCAGTATTGTAATATTCAACCACAACGTTACCAGTCTTAGCTGCTGGAGTTTCAACCTTACGGTAAACATAAGTTACTTCAGTAGTCTTACCAGATTCAACTTCTCCATTTTCAGTACCGATAGTTGCACTTGGAACCAATTCGTAGGTTGTGCCATCTTCAGTAGTGATTGTAGTTGGTTTGTTATCAGTTGTGTTGTACTCACTACCTGGAGCTGCATTTGTTTCATCATTCACAGGTTGCTTGATAACTGTACCATCTTCAGTGATGTAGTTCACAACTACGTTACCAGCTTGTTCGTAAACGTACTTAACAGTAGTTGTACCTTCTACAACGTCACCTGTTTCAGCTGCTGAGTCAGCTTTCACTTCTTTGTAGTAGTAAACTGTACCGTCAGTTGCTGTGATAGTTTCTGGTTTATTATCAAGAGTTGTGTAGGCTGTACCTGTTGATGATGCAGGAGTATCTTCAACATCTTCGGCAATCTTCTCACCAGCAGTGTTGTAGTACTCAACAACAACGTTACCTTTCACTTCTTCGTAAACGTAAGTGACTTGCTTATCTTCACCAGAAGTGATTGTTCCGTTTTCTTCGCCTGTAGTTGCATTTGGAACAAGCTTGTAAGTCTTACCGTCTTCTGTTGTGATTGTTTCAGGTTTGTTGTCTTCAGTTGAGTATGTCTTACCTGGCTCAGCATTCTCTTCATCCTTAACTGGAGATTTGATAACTTTACCGTCAGTTGTTACATAGTTAACTGTTACAGAACCAGCTTGCTCGTAAACGTAAGTGATTTCAGTAGTGCCTTCCACAACCTTACCAGTTTCAGTAGCTGAAGTTGCATCTACTTCTTTGTAGTAGTAAACTGTACCATCTTCAGTTGTGATCTTAGCTGGTTTGTTATCAGTTGTATCATAGTCTGTACCTGTTGAAGTTGCCTTCGTATCAACTACTTGAGAAGCAATGACTTTGCCATCAGTGTTTACATAGTTAATAACAACGTCACCCTTGACTTCTTCGTAAACGTATGTTACTTCCGTTACACCTGGAACAACGTCACCTGTTTCAGAACCTTTAGTAAGGGTTGGAACAAGTTTGTATGTCTTACCATCAGCAGTTGTGATAGTTCCTGGCATAACATCTGTTGTATCGTATGGAGTACCTGTTGAAGTTTCTGGAGTGTCTGTTACAGGTGCTTGAAGAACTGTGCCATCAGTTGTTACATAGTTAACAACTACTGAACCTTTCACTTCTTTGTAGACATAAGTAACTTCTGTTGTCTTACCTGCTTCAACTGTACCTTCTTCAGTACCGATTGTTGCTGCTGGGATCAACTCGTAAGTCTTACCATCATCAGTTGTGATAGTTGTTGGCTTGTTATCTGTTGTGTCGTATGGAGTTCCTGCTGATGATTCTTTTGTATCTTCAACTTGAGTCTTAATCACTGTGCCGTCCTCAGTGATGTAGTTAACGACAACCTTACCTTTCACTTCTTGGTAAACGTAAGTTACTTCTTTAGTTACGCCTGCTTCAACAGTACCTGTTGGAGTTGCGCCTGAAGCCAAGTTGCTATCTGCTGCTACTGTACCAACTGGGTAGTCACCTGCTGGAACAAGAGCATATACTTTACCGTCTGCTGTTGTGATAGTTGCTGGTTTTTCAGTACCTTCAGCTGTGTTGTAGTCTGAACCTGGTTTACCGTCTGTAGTGTCCGAAACTGGAGCTTTCAATTCAAGACCGTTAACGTCCACATACTTGATAACAACGTCACCAGCTTTTTCGTAAACGTAGGTTACTTCTGTAGTACCTTCTACGACTGTGCCAGTTTCTTTAGTTGCATCTTCAGCTTTGATTTCTTTGTAGTAGTATACATCGCCAGTTGCATCTTCAACAATCTTCGCTGGAACTTGGTCAGCTGTTGAGTAGTCTGTACCTACAAGAGCATCGTTTGTATCTACAACAGGAGTTGCAATAACTTTGCCATCCTCGTTTACATAGTTAACAACAACATCACCATACTTAGGATTTTCTTTGAAGTAAACCACTTCATTAATGTCTGCATCAGTTGCAGTAACAGTCTTATCTTTTACTGTTTCTGTCATTGGAGCATCAGCACCTTCGAGAGTTGTACGAGTTGCTGTGTAGTCTGTGATTTCTGGAATGAGGTTACCATTAAGAACATCTGTCGAGTCAGCTGTCCATTCACCATAAGTCACTTCACCTGTTACAAGGTTCACTTGAGCTGGGCGAGTAAAGGATACTGTTTCAGTCTTAACAAGTGGCGTACCTTCTGTAGAGTCTTTAGGCAAGATGTTGCCTGCAGCATCTACACGAACTGGAGTTCCATCTTCATACTTGTACTCAACTGTACGAGTAACTTCTTGTGTTGTCTCAAGGTTATTAATAGTGTCTGGCCAAACAGGTGAGTTTGGATCGGTTGGATCTACTGGCTGACCTGGAACCGCTGTATTTGGAACTTCTTCGACACGTGGCTTAATAACAACTAAAAACTCTTGTAAAACTGCTGTGTCAGTATCATAGTCTTGACCGTCAGTAGTCGTAAAGTTATCTGAAACAAGCTCATAACCCAATTGCTTATACTTGTTGATTGTATCTTCAGTTGAGTAGTTGATATCAGTACCTGAACCACCAGTCAATGTACCTGAATCTTCCAAGTAATCTGTCGCTCCTTCAATTTGGTAGCGGATGATCGCTTGTTGCTCTAAAGGTTTATAAACATATGTAGTTGTTAACGCGGCCGGAGTAGAGGCACCACGCAAAGTTTGTTGGATACCATAAGGTTTGTAACCCAAGTCAACATATGTGCCATCTACAGACTGCCATGCAAATGGAGTATCAGCGCCCGTATTCGCTTTAGTCCATACTTGTGAGCCGATGAAAATTCTTCCGTAAGGACCGGTAGTTGATGTGCCCGACCAGTTAGCAACTACGCGATATTTAGAACCATCAGCATTAGCTGGTGATTCTGCAAATACCATATATCCTTTTTCTGGATCAATAGTATGGTCTGCCCAAATTCTTGCCTCAGTATTATAATCATACGATACTCTATCCGGAGTATAACTCAAATGAGAAGTCTCAAGCAACTTGAAGAATCCACTAGTATCCAGACCCTCCCAATCTACAGTTCCAGTGTAGGTTGGATCCAATACAAAAATCTCGTGGACGTACTCAGTATTCGAGACAATTGTTCGAATTACCTTATACTGAATAGTATTTGTTGGATCCGTTGTAGAATTAACTACACCAGCCACATAAACCGTACCTACTGGATAACCACCTTGGGCAGGTTCTACTTGCTTTTCTACAAACTCATAACCTTCAAATTCACGTTGACCAGAAGATGTAACAGTTTGACCACCGATTGTTTGAAGGTTATAGGTCGCTAAAATCCGGCCATCTTCAACTTTATAAGTGGTTGTGTTAATTTGATAAACTGGAATAATTGTATTGTTATAAATTGATCCAGTTCCGTCACCTATGAATCTCAAGTTTCCATAGGTACTACCGTTGACAGCAGTTTGAGTTTCATATAGCATTTGGATATTTTCATTATCCGTATCGATTGTTTTCGGATAAGTATATAATACACTAGAACCTGGTTCGACTGTATGTTTCTCTATTACTTGTCCATCTGCCTTACTAACCAATTCAGCCAAGATGGTGTTTGTAGTAGGATCTGAGTTCAATGAGAATCGCATATAGGCGTCAACTTCAGTTCCGTTGAAAGTGGAACTTTTCATATTCACATTATAAGAATATAAATCATAAGAATCAAATGTATACCATCCAGGTTCAGTTGTAGCAGTGATGCCAGTTCGAAGTGTATGTGGTTTGATACCAGCTCCGTTTGGATCGTCCATAGACGGAGTTGCTGTTGTTGACGCCTCAACTAAGACACCCAAACCTTCACCCACTTGCAAGTCAGAAAAAGTATTGTTCAATACAATCTCGATTGCATCAGTACCTAAGTACTTCCGCAATTCCAAGGCAAATGCTTCAACGTTAGTACGAACAGCGTCGATTTGAGCGTTAACCTCTTCAAGTGTTGCTGCTGAATCGTTCAAGACTGCAGTCGCTTCTGTTGCAGTTAATTTAGTCGCTGCAGCAGCTGCTTTCAATGCAGTGTTATTGCTATCCGATGCTGCTACAAGACGTTCCGCTTCGTTAGCCAATACTTCAGCTTCTGAAGTTACTTGCTCAAGAACTACTTTTGCTTCTTCAGCTGTTGTTGGAACAGCTGGCATTACTGAAGCTTCTTCAACAGTCACAGGTGCTGCTACTTCTGTTGTCGTTGCAGGTGTTTCAGTTGCAGCTTCAGTTATCGTTGCAGGTGCTTCTGTTGCGGCTTCAGTTGTTGGAGCTACTACTTCAGCTTTTTTAACCAATTGAACGGTAACAAGATTTTCAGAGCCCTCGGTAACAACTTGGGTCACCGTTGTCGCTTGACCTTGCGCCAACTCATAGCCGGCAGGTACTTCGACTGCTACATCAACGCTAGTTGAAGCAACTGCTTCTGTCGTCGTAACGGTAGCTGTTTTCACACCAGCGTTGACAAGTGTGCCGTCTTCCAAGACATAGTTAACCACGTAATCGATGGTTGCTGTCCGCTCAGCTGGCGTAACAGTTTCCGTCGTAAGTGCTGGTGTCGTATCGGTAGTCGCTGGACTTTGAATGCTAGTTGTGACAGTAGTGTCAGCAACAAGCTCTTCTGCTTGTACAGCTTGAGCGCCAGTTGCCAATGTCAAACCTAGCAAAACACTCGCCGCACCGAAATGATAAGTACGAATTGAGAAACGTTGTCTCGCTCCATACCAATCAAATGATTTTTTGCGTTTCATTATGAAATGTCCTCCAAATATTCTATGAAACAATGAATTAATCTACTGTTTCAAATGCGTTAATTACATCCTAATTCTCCTTAGAAAGCAAGGAAATACACTAATACACACCCGATTTTTTCATGTGACTTCCGACTAGTTTTAGAAAAAAAAGGTTGCACATTTATTTATTTAATATAGTGACTGCTCTTCACCAAACAAAATGGTAATCGAAGCAAGAAATGTTACTAATTACCACGGCACCATTGTCAATGAAGCGAGGCTTAAAATGCCATTTTCAAGCAATCTAAATATTCAGCTATATTACTAGTAGAAATTTGCTGATCGCGATAAAAGATATCTAGACTAAAGTCTGAATGGGGGAGTCGATTGGAGCAGTAAAGAAAGCACTGAATCTGCTTGATAGAATCATCATAGGAATAGAAGGTTACATGCTGATAGAAGCGGCGTTTGTCATTTCGATGTCTGCGTTCAGCATTGCCATTATGTTTCGGATTCTGAGATCGAATGATTCTGTGCTCAATGCCAAGCTTTTAACAGAGTACATCTAGCAGTTGAACTTGTGATGAACGTGTATACGACATACTTATCAAAAAAAGAGAACATCTATTTTTACAATCATCAACGCTTTCAAGAGCGCAACAACGGCCTTGCCCCTCTTGAAATGAGGAACAAGGCCGTCGCCTAATCTTTTATTATTTCATTGTCCACTTGACAGGGAGCTGTTCAGTCTTAAACGGATTTACGCAGGAGTTAGTTAGCGCTAACTCCTTTAATATTTTTATTATAAACCAATGAACTTGATTTTTTAAGTAAAATACCTGGGAAATTATATGAATGCTAAGAAATATTTCCTGGGATATGTAGAGGTTTCGTGACCTATATTATATAATCCTAGCTACTTATCACCCATTTTTTCCTGCTCATAAAACGCCTGCAAGGCCTCTTGCCATGTCGGGATGACAAAGCCAGTCGCTTTCGCCTTGTCCAAGCTCATAGTCGAGTTGAAAGGACGTTTTGCCTTGGCTGGGAATTGGCTAGAATCTACTGGCAAGACTTTTGTATCAGTATCTTTGAGGATTTCCGTCGCAAAATCAAACCAAGTTGTATCCTCTGTCGCATCATTGGACAAATGGTAATAACCAAATGCTTGCTTGGTTTCCACCAAATGTACCATAAATTCTGCCAAGGTCCGTGTCCAAGTTGGACGACCATGCTGGTCATTGACAACTGTCAAAGTATCGCGGGTCTGTGCAAGGTTTTGCATGGTAAAGACAAAGTTCTTACCGTAATTTCCAAATACCCAAGCCGTGCGAATAGTGTAGAACTTATCTGCGTATTTCTCAACGGCCTCTTCACCCAAACGCTTGGTACGGCCGTATTCTGACTGAGGATCGGGTTGGTCATCTACTTGCCACTCTTGACCGACTGGCAACTCCCCATTGAAGACATAGTCTGTTGAGATATAGACAAGGGTTGCACCGTATTTGGCTGCAGCCTTGGCAACATTCTCAGAGCCCGTTACGTTAATCTTGTAGTTGAGTTCCTTGCCCTCATCTTCTGCCATATCAACAGCTGTGTAGGCTGCACAGTGGTAAACAACGCTAGGCTTCACCTCTGCAAAGAAGGCATCTACCTTGTCTGCATCCGTGATGTCCATTTCTGCTACGTCAGCGGCAACATACTCGACACCACGCTCATCCAAGAGATAACGCAATTCTGTACCCAACTGACCATTTGCACCTGTAATTAAAATCATGTTTGCTCCTTATTTCAAGAAAGGCTTGGGCAATTGCCCCAGCCTTCTGTTTTTTTTACTTAATAACTTCTTGCGTTTTTGCGTAGTTGGCTTCAACAGCTTCTTTTTCAGCCTTCCACCAGTCTTGGTTATCTGTGTACCACTGGATTGTTTCTTCCAAACCTTGAGAGAAGTCTGTAAATTGCGGTGTCCAGCCAAGCTCGTCACGAAGTTTGCTTGCGTCAATAGCATAGCGCAAATCATGTCCTGCACGGTCAGTCACGTGGTCGTAAGCATCTTTGGGTTGACCCATTTTTTCAAGAATCAATTCAAGAACTTCCTTATTGTTCTTCTCACCATCGGCACCAATCAAGTAAGTTTCGCCCATGCGACCTTTTGTCAAAATCGCCCAGACACCTGTTGAATGATCATTGGTGTGGATCCAGTCGCGAACATTCTTACCTTCACCGTAGAGTTTTGGCTTGATACCTGCCAAGATATTGGTGATCTGGCGCGGAATGAATTTCTCGATATGCTGGTAAGGACCGTAGTTGTTTGAACAGTTGGAAATGGTCGCTTTGACGCCAAAAGAACGCACCCATGCTTTGACAATCAAGTCTGAAGCAGCCTTAGTTGATGAATATGGAGATGATGGGTTGTAGTTGGTTTCCGCAGTGAATTTCTCACCTGGACCTTCGCCATGACCTGGCAAATCTTCACGCAAAGGAAGGTCACCGTATACTTCGTCAGTCGATACATGGTGGAAACGGATATCGTATTTACGAGCCGCTTCAAGAAGAGTGTAAGTACCAATAAAGTTGGTATGGATAAATGGGCTTGGATCATTGAGAGAGTTGTCGTTGTGGCTTTCCGCTGCGTAGTGAACGATCGCATCCGCTTTAGCAGCCAACTTATCCACCAATTCGGCATCTGCGATATCGCCGACAACCAACTCCACACGGTCACCAAGAATAGCTTCCAAGTTAGCCTTGTTTCCTGCATAAGTGAGTTTATCCAAGACAGTCACATGGACGTCTGGGTGGTTATTGTAAACGTAGTGCACAAAGTTTGAGCCGATGAAACCAGCTCCACCTGTAACGATGATGTTTTTATACATTTTTTTCTCCGAAAATGTTTTTTATTTTTTTGAGCTGCTTAAGGTAGCGTGGGGCGCAAGCAACCGCCTTAGGCGTTTCATTGCTTATTTTCGAGCCAAAAGTCTCGAAAATCCCCTGTACCCGAACTTCCAAAGCAGTTCGGGTACTATCGCTACAGCAGCAACTCCCCTTTATAGGCTCGCTTTGCTCGCTTATTTTACTTCAAGATTTCTTTTAAGTAAGCAATCTTAGCAAAGTCTTTTTGATTGTTGTTTTCTGCACGGTAGGAATCTTTTGAAGAGGCTTGGTAGATTTTCAGGTATTGTTCAAGTGTCGGTAGGTAATAGCGAACACCTGCTGTTTCTAGTTCTTCCAAATCTTCTAGCTCTACACCAGCAAATTCAGGCAGTGAATGTAGGCCTCCGAATTCAACAGATAAGCCGTCTTTATGAAATTCATGTTCATGACGGTCAACAAGGACGTAACCTAGTTGGTTCATCATAGCAATCAAGGCATCCGCCTGATAAATCCTTTCGTCGTCTGGGGCTTCCCAGCCACGCGGATCACTTGGAACATGGATGTCCAAATCTCCTGCCTGCCAGTCCCTCCCTGTGCGCCTTTCCAAACCAACTGAGCCCATTAACAAGGGAGTGATTCCTAACTTGTTTAACTGCTCTGCTATTTCCAAAAAGGCTTGAAACATTAGAGGTCCTCTTTTCTCAAAGGCTTGACATCCTTGAGGAATGGATGGTTTTCATCTGCTTCTGAAACTTCTGCTTCTTTTAGGTTTTCCCATTTAATGTCGAGACTAGGGTCTGCGTAGTTGACAAAAGCGTACTTAGGCTTGAGTTCCAATGCCCAATAGTCATTAACCAAGTAGCTGTAGGCCACGAAGTCTGACAAGACTTGGAAACCATTGGCTACTCCGCGCGGAACGAAGATACCTTTTGAAGCATCGATAACGGTTTGGTAGGTATTACCGAAGGTCTCTCCTTCACGAAGATCCACCCAAGTTCCCAAAACCTTACCGCCGTCTGCTACTGAAATGTATTTATCCCAAGGCTCTGCGTGAAGACCACGAAGAACGTTTTTACGAGAGAAGGAAACATTATTCTGCAATTTTCCTTCTGCAAAGAAACTTTCTGGGAAACCAAGTGGCAACATTTTTTCCTTCTGAAAATTTTCCTTGAACCAGCCACGGTTATCTCCGTGCACTGGAATGTCAAACTCCAGCATACCAGGAATAGCATCAACTGGACGAGCCGCAAGCTCTTTACCGAAAAAGTTTTCTGTCATTAAGCCTCTCCAATCAAACGGAGCAAGTATTGTCCGTATTCATTTTTCTTAAGCGGTTGTGCCAATTCATGCACTTGTTCTTTTGTAATGTAGCCCATGCGGTAAGCAATTTCTTCCAAGTTCGCGACTTGAACGTTTTGCAAGCGCTGAACCGTTTCGATGTACTGAGCCGCTTCCAAAAGGCTCTCGTGTGTACCTGTATCCAACCAGGCAAATCCGCGTCCCATAAGCTCTACTGACAAGTCGCCACGTTCCAGATAAGCCTTATTGACATCTGTGATTTCCAACTCGCCACGAGGTGATGGTTTAATATTTTTCGCGATTTCCACAACATCATTGTCATAGAAGTAGAGTCCAGTAACCGCAAAGTTTGATTTGGGAACCTCTGGTTTTTCTTCAATGGAAATAGCGTTCATGTTTTCATCAAACTCAACGACACCAAAACGTTCTGGATCCTTGACTTGATATCCAAAGACTGTCGCACCTTTTTCCTTGCTGGCTGCCCGTTGGAGCATCTTGGTCAGGCCATTTCCATGGTAAATGTTATCCCCTAAGATAAGGGCTACATGGTCATCACCGATAAATTCTTCACCGATGATAAAGGCTTGCGCAAGTCCATCTGGACTTGGCTGCTCTGCATATTCCAAAGAAATACCCAGCTCAGAACCGTCACCCAACATATCCTTGAAGCGTGGAAGATCCTGCGGCGTGGAAATGACTAAAATCTCCTTAATCCCAGCCAACATCAGGGTTGACAACGGATAGTAAATCATGGGTTTGTCGTAAATGGGCATGAGCTGTTTGGAAGCTGCACGCGTCAGCGGATAGAGGCGAGTGCCTGAACCACCGGCTAAAATAATACCTTTCATAGTCTTACCTTCCTGCGTATAATACCAGTCCATTATACCATATTTTCAGCGTTTTTGTCATAAGGAAAAAGCCCCCGAAGAGACTTTCAAGTTTATCCAAGAGCCACGTCCAGAATCATCATGATGATGAAACCAGCCATGAGGCCCAGCGTTGCAATATCCGTATTTCCATTGGTCTGGGACTCCGGAATGAGCTCCTCGACCACGACGAAAATCATAGCACCGGCCGCAAAAGATAGGGCATAGGGTAAAATCGGTGTCATGTAGGTCACCGCCACTGCCCCAATCACAGCAGCAATAGGCTCAACAATGGCCGACATGGACCCCCAGAAAAAGGCCTTACTTCGAGTCGCGCCGTCTGTCCGAATAGGGATGGCCAGGGCTGCTCCCTCAGGAATATTTTGCAGACCGATACCGACTGCTAACCCAATAGCACCTGCAAGGGCAGCAGGACTAAAGTTCGACGCCAGAGCACCAAAGGTTACCCCGACCGCCAACCCTTCAGGAATATTGTGGATAGTTATGGCCAAAAATAGCAGAGCTGTTTTAGACAGATTTTTCCTGTCCTCCTCACCCCCACCTTCGGCCTGAGATTTGTCGTGCCCCAGGTGCAAATGTGGCACCAGAGCATCGACCAAGCGTAAAAAGATGCCTCCAAAAGCAAAACCAAGAGCTGCAGGCACCCAAGCCCAGGCACCATAGGTCTCCTCCGCATAGCTAATCGAAGGAGCCAAGAGAGACCAAAACGAGGCCGCAATCATCACTCCAGCCGCAAAGCCCAACATGGTATCCAAGAGCCTCCGACTAATCGTTTTAAAGAAAAAAACAACCGCTGACCCTAAAATAGTACAGGACCAGGTAAAGAGCCCTCCCAACAAGGCCTGTACAACAACTGATTGTTCCATAAACCAGGTCATAGAAGAACCAACTTTCTAAATCAATATCTTAAGTTCCTCTAGCATAACCCAAATTCAGAAGAATTGCAAGCTCAGATAGTTTGGATAAGTTTTGGAACCGAAAATAGAGCAAAGGTTGTTGCCACTGCCTTCAACCTGACCCTTGCTCACTGGTATCTTTCTATTTTGGTTAAAAAAAGCACCACTAGGGTGCCAAGCATAATTTTTACAAATGTCGAAAGGGATTGGTCGACACGGTTGAAGGCAAGATTTCCACATCCCAGCCGTTTTCAGCCTTCCAGTTCTCTAGCAAATCAGCGATTTTCTTAATAAAGAGCACCTCAATGTGATGACCTGGGTCAATGGCCAAGAGGCCCTGGGTCAGCATGTCCTGACCAGTATGATAGTAAATATCACCAGTGATATAGACATCCGCATCCTTCGCAATCGCATCCTGATAGAATGAACCGCCACTACCGCCACAAATAGCCACTCGACTAACATATTGCTGGGCTTGATGACCATAGGTAACCAGGCGAACCGCATCCAGACCAAAGACGGACTTAACCTTCACTGCCAGCTCCTCCAAGGTCTGCTCTGCTATGGTGCCCACACGACCAATCCCGTGACCTTCAATAGTCTCATGAAGAACGGTTGTCTCCTCTATCCCCAAGAGTTCACAGAACCAGTCGTTCAGACCACCCTCGACCACATCAATGTCCGTGTGGCTGACATAGACCGCAATATCGTGCTTAATCAAATTCAGATAAATCTGATTTTCCAGCTTATCCGCCACCAAATCCTTAATCGGACGGAAAATAGGGGCATGCTTGACAATAATCAAATCCACCTGCTTGTCAATGGCCTCTGCCACTGTCGTTTCACGAATATCCAGGGCCACCATGACCCGCTTGATATCCTTTTTCAGCGTCCCGATTTGCAGACCGCTGACATCCCCTTCCATGGCTAGATGGGGCGGACAAAAGGCTTGATAACGTGCGATGAGTTGACTAGCTAACATGCAAAACCTCCTTGATGTGATTGATTTTTTGGGAAATGGCAGAGCGGTCATCCTGTCTTTCAAGGGGCACTTGTTCCAGGGCATAAGTGAGCTTATCCAGCTCCTTCAACCACTTATTAACAAAGACAGCAGACTGCTGCTCCAATAAATAAGGTCCAAATCGCTCTTCTGTTGCAGACAAGCTCATCTTTCCTGGCTCCGCTACTAGGATTTCATAGAGTTTGTCATTTTCTTCCAGGATTTCCTCGGCAATCAGACGGTATCCACTTGCCTGGAGCCAGCGCCGAACATCGTCCTCTCGGTTATTTGGCTGGAGAATCAAGCGCTCAACGCCTGCTAACTTATCCTGACCGGCCTCCAAGATGTCGGCGATGAGTCTACCGCCCATGCCTGCGATAGTCACAGCAGTAATCTGGTCAACAGCTTCTACGGCCGCCAGCCCATTGGCCAAACGAACCAAAATCCTGTCCGTCTGTCCCGCCTGCTCGACGTTTTGAAGGGCAGACTGATAGGGGCCCTGGACCACTTCACCTGCCACGGCGAAGTCAATCCTACCCTGCTCCACCAAAAAAAGAGGGAGATAAGCATGGTCACTCCCTACATCGACTAAGCGTGCTCCGGTTGGCACGAAAGATGCGACTGTTTCCAGCCGTTTTGATAATTTTGTTTCCATTTTACTCTTTCCAGAGATCCATGGCCGCCAGAAAATCGCTGGATGCAGTGACATTCTTGGGCGATGGCAAATCTCTTTCTGCATTTTTTGCCTCTACTTGAGCGACGGTGGTAATGCCCTCCCGACGCCAGTTACGCAGAATAGCTTGAATATATTTCCAGTTGGTCTTATTGTTGAATACGGCCTCTTTGAGGGCTGCTCGAATGAGCTCAACGGAGGTCTTGTCCTCTTCAATCGTCTTCTGCAAATCCTCAATCTCAAAAGGCGACAGGAGACGGCCAAGTTCTCGCTCAAAATCACCTACAATGATCTTCAAATCATTAGCAGGAGCAAGAATCTCCACAGCAGATTCCTTAGGCGCAGCAAATAAACCATCCAGCTTTTCCAGGGCTGGGGCTGCATCAAAAATCATCTCAATCTCACCATCTAAGATAATGGTTTTCATCTCCAGCAAGCCTGAATCCTGCAACTGTTCAATGGCCCGATTCACCTCGGCCACCGTAGCCCCAATGGCCTGAGCGATGTCGCTTGGGGCAAGGGTTTCTAATTTACTGGTATTTTGAAAATAGAAAAACTGCCAAACCAAAAAAGTCTGTGATGAGGGAAATACATCCTTAAAATGAAATAGTAAGGCAGAAGGCAGGACCACGTGGCCCTGCTGAAATTGCTGTGAATAATTCATACTTCCTCTTTATAAACTCGCTGAAAGAGCTGATAATTCTGCGTGATTCCAGTCGTAAGGTGTTTCTTGATAGACCGCATAGTTGACCCAGTTTGTAAAGAATTGTGCTGCTGGCAAATTCCAAGACAGAGCTGGTCTGCTGGTCGGATCATCGTTTTTGAAATAATTCTCTGGCACATAGGGATTTTTCCCAGCCAGGCAATCTCGCTCATATTCCTTAGCCAGGGTGTCACGGTCGTACTCCAAATGACCAAAACTATAGACTTCGCGCAAGTCCTTGCTGGCTAGAATAGACAGGCCGACATCTGCTCCTTGGGATAGAATTTCCAGCTGTCCTAAATGAGCAATATTTTCCGCCTTGACCTCAGTATAGCGGGAATGAGGTGAGCGAAACTCATCATCAAATCCACGCATGAGGGGATTGTTTGCCCCTACTACTTCTTGGCAATAGACGCCGGACAATTTGCGATCCATCTGGTATTTTTCGACACCGTAGCGGGCGTACAGTCCAGCCTGTGCCCCCCAACAAATATGCAAGGTTGAGTAGACATTAGTCCTGGACCAGTCGAAAACTTGGACCAGTTCCTGCCAATAGTCCACTTCCTCAAATGGTAAATTTTCTACTGGAGCACCAGTGACGATGAGCCCGTCAAAATAGCTATCCTTGACCTCTTCAAAGGTCTTGTAAAATTGGTCCAAGTGGTCAGCATGAGTATTCTTGGATTCATGACTGACCATGTGCAGAAATTCCACTTCAAGCTGCAGGGGCGTATTGGCCAAAAGACGGAGCAACTGGGTCTCCGTCACAATTTTTTGGGGCATAAGATTAAGAATTAAAATCTTTATCGGACGGATGTCCTGATGGCTAGCTCGGTCGCTATCCATGACAAAGATATTCTCTTGTCTCAAAATATCTACTGCTGGTAAGGATTTTTCAATCTTGATTGGCATGGACAACCTCCTTATTATCTTATTATCTATTATAAAGCAGGTGTCCAGACAAATCAAATAGCTTAAAATTAGTACCAGTTATAGATTATAACTATACCCTTGATAGATAATCTTAATAATGCATCAAAACCTTGTAGTCGTAGTCGCCGATAGCTTCACGGCCTTTGAGGTCATCTAACTCAATCAAGAAGGCACATCCAGCAACAATTCCACCCAATTTTTCAATCATTTCGATTGTTGCTTTGACCGTACCACCAGTAGCCAACAGGTCGTCTACAATCAGGACACGTTGACCAGGTTTGATAGCATCTGCGTGCATAGTCAAGGTATCCACACCGTATTCTTTTTCATAGTCAGCCGAAATCACTTCGCGTGGCAATTTCCCTGGCTTACGAACTGGTGCAAATCCTATACCCAATTCAAAGGCAACAGGACAACCTACGATAAATCCACGCGCCTCAGGACCAACAATCATATCAATATCCTTGCTAACAGCATACTGCACAATCTCACGAACAGCATAGCTGTAGGCATTTCCATCAGCCATCAAGGGGCTAATATCACGGAACTCGATACCCTCTTTTGGATAGTCAGGAATAGTTGCGATGTAATCTTTTAAGTTCATGTTTTTCTCACTTTTTAAAAATAATTTTACTCTTTATTATACCATGATTTTATCTTTTGGCATAATCTAAATCCTATGTCTCTGGAAAATTCCTTTCGCAGTTTAGCTACCTGGGCTGCTCTGCTATTTCCACCTGAGGAAAATATTCCCTGCCGGTTGAAATAGGAATGGTTCCAGCCCGCCTTGGACTTGCGCAGTTGGAACCAGTAAATTCTAGCCGGAGACAGATAAGCCCCTGCCTTGGAACGGAGGATTTTCTTACGGTAGACAGGGTCGTGGGGACCAACCGGTTTCATGTCCAGCTGGTAGTGCCTGAGATTATTGGCCCTGGCATAGTTAAAGGAGGCACCGTTGACCTGACCATTTAAGGTCGGAGTCTCATCCAAAATCAAGGCAAAGTTCCCCTTTTCATCCAAAATAAACTCGCTGTGAAAATGGATGAGGATCTTGATGTTGAGGGGCAGGCTCTGTGTTAATTTTTCTCTGCGAAAGAGTTGCTTGTTGTGGAGGCGGGCAGATTGCCGCAGCTGGTAACTCCGGCGTGGCAAAGTAGACAGATAGCTAGTCAAGGCCTGCCAGTCTGATTTCCCCTGCCCGTAGTGCCTGCGGACCCAAGCCGCCTGCTGGTAGGAAATCAAGTAACGGAGCTGGTGAACCTGCTTAGGTAGGCTCTCATCAGGGTAAGCTAAGTCAACTAGCCGAGCAAACTCCCTCCAAAAGGCATGATGTGGAGGCAGATTTTGGTCCATCTGTCCCATTAACCAGGTCAGGTGCTTCTGCTCCAATTCCTCTGGAAATTCAAGACTGGCAATAATCTGGTCCACCAACTGAGCAGAGCTTGCCTGGTCCAAGTTTCTTCTCATTTCCTTCAAAGTCTCCGCACGGGCTAGGCTGGCAAAGGTCAACTGGTCTAGTCTCTTAGCTTGAAGAGGAACGCTACAGGTCCGACACTTACGCCAGGGTAAGAAGGGCAGACAGATAAGGACTGCCAATAATAAGACCTGCCAGATCATGATGAACCACACAGCCAATCATAAATTTCTTGGACCGTTCCCAGAGCAAAAAGCTCCTGCTGGACGACCGTTTTCTTCAGGTCTTGGTAAATCTGACTGTCCGAAATCTCCCGCTTCTGGGCATCCTTATTGACCCTCATCACCCCATCTGAAATGGTGACAAACTCCAATTCCTGGAAAATCTGAATCATCTTGACCAGCAAGCTGTCCTTAATTTTCAGATAAGCAGCCAAATCCTTGAGTTTATAACGCACATCAAACTCATCAAACTGGTAAATGGTCTTATAGAGCTTGGCAAATTGCTCCCGACTCCCGTATCCATCCAAATAATAGGGCTTGGCTATCTCATTTTTGAAGTAGATAGCCTCGAATTGATGTTCTTGGAAATAGCTGCGCAGACTTTCTAAATCCTCTGGCAAACTAGCTAGAGCAATGACAGGCGAACTCGTCTGCTCTACCATGTCCACCAGAGGAATGCCAGCAGGAATCGGATGCTGTTTACTGCGAATGTTATAGAGCTGAACACCGTCCACACGCGCGTCCACCAGCATGAGCTGCAGGCTGGTATTGCCATTCCATCTGTTGACAGAAAGGGTCACAGCCAGCTCCAGATCCTTGGCCTGAGAAAATTCCAGAGCCAGATTGCCCTTGCCAAAGGCAACGACGTCAAATCCGGCTGCTCCCTTACTAATCCGGAGCTTGAGGTGGGCATTGTTTTGCCCCATAGTCCGGGCAGACTCAACCTGAAAATCCTTGACATAAAAGACAGGTTTTTTGTTGTCCATGCCGTAGGGAGCCAGCTTGTCAAAGGATTTTAAAGTATCCAGGGTCAATTCCTCTAGGTCAAGCTCCTCATCAATAACCAGTGCAGATTTCTGAGACAAGTCCAGTTTATTCTCTTCGATAAAGGTCGCTAAAGTGTCCGCCAGCTGGTCTAATTTATCCACTTCCAGCGTCATGCCAGCAGCTCCAGCGTGACCGCCAAAGGCGATAAAGAGGTCCTGGTGGTCCTTGAGGGCTTGGAAAATATCAACAGCCTCCGGTGACCGGGCAGAGCCCTTGGCCCGCCCTTCCTCAATGGACAGGACAATGACCAGCTGGCCCAGCTCTTCCAAGAGACGGCCTGCAACGATCCCCAGCACACCAGGATTCCAGCCTTCCTTGGCTAGAACCTGTACAGGCCGACTGGTATCTAGCATGGTCTTGGCCTCATCGTAAATAGCCTGGACAATATCCTTGCGTTCCACATTTTTAGCATCAATCATGAGGGCAATTTCATGGGCCTCTTCATCGTCAAAGCCAGTCAAGAGTTCAAGGGCTGGATTGGGGTCATCCAGGCGGCCCAGGGCATTGAGGCGGGGGGCAATTTGAAAACCGACCGTTTCTTCATCAAGGCCATCGAGCTCAATCCCAGCAATCTTCATCAATTCTTGTAGGCCAGCCCGCTCAGTTTGTTTGAGCAGAGAAAGGCCGTATTTGACCATAACCCTATTTTCATCGGTCAGGCTGACCATATCGGCTATGGTTCCAATTGCGACTAGGTCCAATAGGTCTGCATGAACCGTCTCCAAAAGTGCGCATGCCAATTTGAAGGCGACGCCACAGCCAGCCAGGTGCTTAAAGGGATAGTTGCCTTCGGGATGCTCTGGATGAACAATGGCATAAGCAGCCGGTAAAGTCGCCTGAAGGGAATGGTGGTCCGTCACAATCACATCAACACCCATCTCTTGGGCATAGGCAATAGCTTCATGACCCGCTACGCCATTGTCAACCGTAACAATGAGAGAAATCCCCTGCTGCTCAATGAAATACTTGTAGACAGACTGGTTGGGGCCGTAGCCATCGGTAAAGCGGTTGGGCAGGTAGACCTGGACCTCCGCCCCTAGCTCCTCCAAGGTCTCCTTCAAAATCGAAGCTGATGTCATGCCGTCCGCATCGTAATCACCATAGATCAGAATCTGCTCGTAGTCCTCAATGGCCCGACGAATCCGCTCAACGGCCTTGTCCATGTCATGCAGTAGATAAGGATCATGCAGGTCTTCAAGGCTGGGCTGCAAAAATTTCTGCAAATCCTCCGCTGTCTGGATGCCCCGCTCGTAGAGGAGCTTGGCTGCGATAGGGTCCAACCCTTCTTTCTTTGCCAATTTGACAAATGTTTCATCAGAAAAACTGGGCATCAATTGCCAGTCATATTGTGGTTTAATCATACTTTTTTCTCCTTAGCATCTATCTTTCCATTATACCATGTTCAAAGGAAAAAACGACAGGGAAAATCTGTCGTTTTCTATAATAAGGGGGCAATAATGCGCATAATGGCTCCGGCCAGTCGTTTGTTCCACGAATAGGTTTTGATAAAGGGCAGGAGCTTGATTTGCTGGGATTTCTTGAAGGACTGGTCAAAGTCTTCCTTGATTGCTGCTAGAACACCTGAATGGTTGTAGATATAAAGACCACACTCGAAGTTTAGATAGAAAGAACGGAAATCCATGTTGACCGTCCCCACCGTTGCCTTTTTGTCATCCACAAGGACCACCTTGGAATGGACAAAACCTGGCTGGTATTCGTAAATTTCGATGCCTGATTCTAGGTAGGTCGGAAAATCTGTCCGAGCAGCCAACATGGCTGATTTTTTATCATAGATATGAGGCAGGAGTAACTTGACCTTGACGCCGCGTTTGGCCGCGTAGGTTAGATTGTCAATCATCTCGTCATCCAAGACCAGGTAGGGCGTCATGATGTAAATGTAATCTGTCGCAGACTGAATCATGTCCAGATAGACACGTTTGGCCACCTCATCTCCATCAAAGGGATTTTCTCCGTAGGGCAGGAAGAAACCTTCGCCATCAATGGTCTCTGTCTCCAAGTCCTTGTGGGATTTGAGGTACTTGAGGTCCTCAGTCTCCCCTTTTTCGTCATAGTTCCACATCTGCAGGAACATGAGGGTAAAGTTGGCAACCGCCTCCCCCCTAATCATGATAGCAGCATCCTTCCAGTAGCCAAACCGAACGATTTTATTGATATATTCGTCCGCAATATTAACCCCACCTGTAAAGGCGACTGCTCCGTCAATGATGGCAATTTTGCGGTGGTCGCGGTTGTTTTGAATAGTGGAAAGGGCCGGGATAATCTGTGAGAATACCTTGGCCTTGATTCCAAAGGTCCGCAGTTGCTTATAGTAGGAATAGGGCAGATTGGTCAGAGAATTGGTCCCGTCGTACATAAAGCGCACTTCCACTCCCTGCTCTGCTTTATCCTTCAAAACAGCCAGAATAGAGTCCCACATATAGCCCTGGTCCACAATGAAGTATTCCATAAAAATGTAGTTTTCTGCCTTTTTCAATTCCTCCAAAAGAGCTTCAAACTTGGCCTCTCCACTGGAAAAATACACCGCATCCGTATTAGTATGCAGGGCATAACCGACATGGTCACTCATATAGTTGGCTAGCTTGAGCTGCTCCTTATCCTCCTTGGCCAGTGCCTTCATGACCTTGTCAGAAGTGCTGGAGAATTCGCGCAAGCGCTCAGCCTGTTTATAGAAATTCTTCCGATAACGCTTCGTTTCAATATTGGATTGGAGAATGAAATAAAAGAGGGCTCCAAAAATGGGAATGCCACTGACAAATATAATCCAGGTCAGCTTAAAACTAGTATTCATTGGACGATTGATAATGGAAATGGCCACCAGAACAGAAAAAATCTGCATAATGGACCAAAATGCCGGCATATAATTGGTCGCCTCAACCACAAACCAAAAAATCAGAAAGACCGTCAGAGCAAGCAGGCTAATGACAATAAAAGTCCTCGAATAAATAATCTTCCACAGTTTTTCCATAGTCGTCTCCTAAATCTTTATACCAGTATATCACAAATCCCCTAGATTGAAAATACGAAGGGAAAAGAAGGACTGACTTACCCAGCCTGACCAGATGTTGGCCAAGTTAAAAGAAACTTTGACTACAAGCTACCGAAGTATTCTTGGACATACCATCGAAATTCCAGAAACCAACCAAGAATCCTTTAAAGCCGGATTCTATGCTGTCCTCAGGGGCATCAACCACATGGCCAGCAAGCCTGATAATTTGATAAACATGCGCCTCACCTTCTATTCACGCGGTGTGAATAAGGTAGAAGATCCAAAGGCTGTGGCAGAACTGGTCGGACCAGACGGAGAAGTCGTAGGTCGTATTAAGAATGATCAACCAAAATTCTTCCCTGACTATTATGACATCCCAATGTCTCTGGAATAGAATAATGACATGGAAGAAGCCTTTAAAATGATTGACTACTTCAAGCGCAACGGCGTCCTTGTCACCGAGCTGACAGAGAATGCCGGTCCATTTAACAAGGGCGACTTGGTGGTAGATATGGCACAAGCCAAGCGTGGATTTGCCAACCACGTCCTCTACACTGGTTAAGATGAGTCCAAATGGGGAGCTATGTATGCTGAACACCTCTACAAGCAACCTGTAGGCACAGAATTGAAAGCTATTAAGGTCTACGCTCCTTCACACAGCTATAGATGGGCTGGAGATTTTGCCATCCGCGCCAACACCGCCTTGGTAGTGGAACGCAGGGGATTTGAAACCGTTGAAACTCCTGATGAAGCTGATGCAATCATCCTGGAATCCGAACAATTTGATGCCAGCATGTTTGGGCAGAAACCAGTCATTGTTGTCGGTGGTGCGGCTGTGCAGAAACTGGAAGAATTAGGTATTATAGAAGGCTTTAATGCAGAAATGTTTGATGGTGGTTATGACTTTGAAGGACTAATGAAGACAGTCGTTGACGATAGTGACCCTCTGACAAGCGGATATGCCATGAACGACCTCTTCTATTCCAATTCTGGTAACTGGATTGAGGGTATCCCAGAAGGCTTCCGAACCCTGGTTAAAATTGCTGACCAGGATTATTATATCGCTGGCTGGTGGCCTGGTCATGAGGGACTGGCTAGCAAGACTGTCGCTATAGCTGGCATGTATCAAGACCAATCTATCTTTATCTATGCAGGAATCCAACCAACAAGGTTCACCCTGTTCATTTCTTCCGCTGGGTGTCAAATGGCCTCTTCGGTAGCCAATTGGCAACTCTTGAAGACCTACCTCCAGTAGAAATTCTAGTTCCTCAGCCAAAACCAACTAGTCCAGACCAAGCCGATGATGCGCCCGCTCATCCTCTCTACCTATGCCTGTGACTATTCGTTTTGATAAAGCTGAAAGCAAGGAATCTTCTAGTCAACATGAAAACGAAGAAACTAGCTTGCCGAAAACAGGATCAGAGTTCAACTATTTCGCTACAGCACTGGGTAGCGTCATATTAGTGGCTAGTTTCTATTGGAAAAAGCAACACTAAGTTGGTCACCGATTTTCACCTGGAGACAATAAAAAAATAGACCCCCAATTTTAGAAGCTGTGAATACAAGTTCTAAGATTGAAGTGCCTATATATGCAGTCTTGTCTACTGCTAAGGGACAAGGCTGCTTTTATTTATGTCAATTCATTAAAATCCCAGACATCATCTACCCATCCTTCATAGAAATCAGGCTCGTGGCAGACCATGAGGATAGAGCCCTTGTAGGCTTGAAGGGCGCGTTTGAGTTCGTCCTTGGCATCCACATCCAAGTGGTTGGTTGGCTCGTCAAGAACCAAGACATTGTTTTCACGGTTCATGAGCAAACAGAAACGAACTTTGGCCTGTTCACCACCTGAAAGAACTTGAATTTGGCTTTCGATATGCTTGGACGTCAGACCGCAACGGGCCAAAGCTGCCCGCACTTCTGCTTGATTGAGGGCTGGAAAGGCATCCCAAACAGCTTCCAGCGGGGTCTGACGATTGCCACCAGCAACCTCTTGCTCGAAATATCCGATTTCCAGGTACTCTCCACGTTCCACCTGACCATTTAGTGCTGGAATAACCCCCAACAAACTCTTGAGCAAGGTTGATTTCCCGATACCGTTGGCACCGACAATAGCAATCTTCTGGTTGCGTTCAAAGGTCAGATTGAGCGGCTTGCGGGTCAGGACACGGTCATAACCAATTTCCAAATCTGTCGTCTGGAAGATAAAGCGGCTTGGCGTCCGAGCCATTTTGAAATCAAAGGACGGCTTTGGTTTCTCTGCTTGAAGCTCGATAATGTCCATTTTGTCCAATTTCTTCTGGCGGGACATGGCCATGTTTCGTGTCGCAACGCGGGCCTTATTTCGATTAACAAAGTCCTGCAGATCAGCGATTTCTTTCTGCTGGCGTTCGTAAGCCGCCTCCAACTGAGCCCGCTTCATTGCATGAACTTCTTGGAATTGGTAATAATCGCCTGTATAACGGGTTAAGAGTTGATTTTCCACATGATAGACAATGTTAATCACATCATTCAAGAAAGGAATATCATGGGAAATGAGGACAAAGGCATTCTCATAGTTCTGCAAGTAACGTTTGAGCCAGTCGATGTGTTCAGCATCCAGATAGTTGGTCGGCTCGTCAAGGAGCAAGATATCTGGCTTTTCTAGAAGGAGTTTAGCCAAGAGGATCTTGGTCCGTTGACCACCAGATAGCTCGGTCACATCCTTGTCCATGCCATAATCCATAACGCCCAGAGCCCGTGCCACGTCGTCAATTTTGGCATCAAGAGTATAGAAATCACGGCTTTCCAGACGGTCTTGCAGTTCGCCAACTTCTTCCATAAGGGCATCCATATCGGCTCCCTCTTCTGCCATGGACATGTAAATGTCATTGATACGAGCCTCCGTTTTGAACAGTTCATCAAAGGCTGTTCGCAAGACATCACGGACAGACTGGCCTTTTTCTAGTTTAGCATGCTGATCCAAGTAACCTGCAGTCACATAGCGGGACCATTCTACTTTTCCCTCGTCTGGCTGTAACTGGCCTGTCACAATGGACATGAAGGTCGATTTCCCCTCGCCATTTGCTCCAATCAGACCGATATGCTCCCCCTTGAGCAAGCGGAAAGAAACATTCTCAAAAATTGCACGGTCACCAAAACCATGACTTAAATTCTTTACTTCTAAAATACTCATATTTCCTCACAAAAGAGGCTGGAAATCCTTCCAGTCTCTGTCTTTTTCTTAATCCAAACCGATTTCCGCACGCACCACATCTGCGATGGTATCGACATAGTAATCTACCTCTGCGTCGGTCGGTGCTTCTGCCATGACACGCAGGAGTGGCTCGGTCCCGCTTGGACGGACTAAGATACGCCCGTTTCCAGCCATTTCTGCTTCCATTTTTTCGATAATGGCTGCAATAGCTGGCACTTCCATTGCCTTGTCTTTCATACTATTTTCCACACGGATATTGACCAGTTTTTGCGGATAAATAGTGACTTCTGCTGCCAATTCAGACAATTTCTTACCTGTTTCTTTCATGATTTTGGTCAATTGCACAGCGGTCAGCTGACCGTCGCCTGTTGTATTGTAGTCCATGAGGACAACGTGTCCAGACTGTTCACCGCCGACATTATAGCCAGACTTCCGCATTTCTTCAACGACATAGCGGTCACCAACTGCGGTCACGGCTTTTTCAATTCCCTCGCGGTCCAAGGCCTTATGGAAACCGAGGTTAGACATGACGGTTGTGACAATGGTGTTTTTAGCAAGAAGTCCCTTGTCTGCTAGGTACTTGCCGACGATATACATGATACGGTCGCCATCTACCAAGTCACCATTTTCATCAACGGCAATCAGGCGGTCACTGTCTCCGTCAAAGGCAAGTCCAATCTGACTTCCTGTTTCCTTGACCAATTCTTGCAATTTTTCAGGATGGGTTGAACCGACTCCCTCGTTGATATTCAAACCGTCTGGATGTTCAGCCATAACTGTCAATTCAGCACCCAGATCTGCAAAAACTTGACGGGCACTGGTTGCAGCTGCACCATTGGCTGTATCCAAAGCAACTTTCATCCCTTCCAATTCCAAGCCTGTTGACACCAGGAATTGCTGGTATTTACGCAAGCCTTCTGGATAATCCACCACATCACCCAAGCCTTGGGCAGATGGGCGAGGGAGGGTATCTTCTGAAGCGTCCAACAGTGCTTCAATTTCAGCTTCCAAGGCATCGTCCAATTTGAAACCGTCACCCGCAAAGAACTTAATTCCGTTATCTTGAGCAGGGTTGTGGCTGGCAGAAATCATGACACCAGCGCTAGCTTTTTCCGTCCGAACCAAATAAGCCACACCTGGAGTTGCCAAAACGCCTAACTTGTATACATGAATGCCGACTGAGAGAAGGCCGGCAACCAAAGCCGCCTCCAACATCTGTCCAGAAATACGCGTATCACGCGCCACAAAGACACGTGGCGTATCCGTTTCGTGTTGACTGAGAACATAGCCACCAAAACGACCCAACTTGAAAGCCAATTCTGGCGTCAATTCTACGTTTGCTTCACCACGGACACCGTCCGTACCAAAATATTTACCCATTTTTCAATTTCCTCAATATGTATTTGATTTATTTCATTTCTTTTACAGTTACTTGAATATTTGTAGTTCGTTCTGACAAAACAACCGGCAATACATTGCCGTCGGCGTCAACAGCCTGAATGGTTGCCTTACCACTGTAGTCCTTGTCAAGCTCTGCCAAGTCCATGACCACTGCTTCTATGTGGTCGATTTGTGCTAAGGTATCGGCATCAGACGTGACCTTAACCGAGTCTAGGGTCACAGACACCTTGTCTATAGCATAACCTGTTTTGAGCTGATTGCTATAAACCTTTCCTTCAACTGTATAACTCCGGCTAACCTTGTAGCCAATTTTCACCTTCATCTCAGCCGGAGAAAGAGTGGCATTCAAACCAGAAGGCAGGTTGGTCACCTGCAGCTCTACCGCCCGTTGACCAATCTCAAGATTATTTAAATCTGCTGTTACATGGAAGGTCCTGGTCAGTGGATCAGATTCCCGTTGCAAAATAACCCGGTCTGAGCCAGTCAACTCTACAGTCACACTAGGCGAAAAGCCTGAAATAAAATATTTATCACTGTCATAGCTAATATCAATCGGCACATTGGCTAGTGTATAAGTGTAGGTTTCCGACTCTTTCTGCGTTGTTGCACTAGTAGCGACTAAATTATTCTTATAATTGGTCGTGGTAGCATAGAAGAAGAGCAACAAAGACAGGAGAATAGACAGGACCAAATGTCCAATCTGCTTATATTTTTCGTGCATCATCGTCCACCTAACCTCCTCAACCAAGATTTTTTGGCCGCAACTGTCGGCACAAATAGGTCACGCAATTCCTGCTCAAATTCTTCCAAGCTCAGATTATGCCTGAAAATACCATTATGAGCCGTCGAGATGCCGCCTGTTTCCTCTGAAACCACGAAAACAAAGGCATCAGAAGCCTCTGAAAGGCCGATAGCAGCCCTGTGTCGCGTACCAAATTCTTTTGAAATACCCGCACTTTCCGTCAATGGCAAGTAGGCACATGCCACAGCTACCTTTTCGTCTTTAATAATGACAGCACCGTCATGCAGAGGGGTATTGGGAATAAAGATATTGATGAGCAATTCCCGCGAAACATCCGCATCCAGAGGAATGCCTGTTGATTTGTACTCTTGCAAGGTCTGGGCCCTCTCGACAGCTACCAGGGCTCCGATTTTTCGAGGAGACATGTAGGCAACTGCCTGTACATAGGCCTGAACCAGGCTTTCTTCTGTGCTAAGATTGGCAGAAGAAAACAGCTGGGTGGTTCGACCCAATTTTTCCAATACTGAACGCAATTCCGGAGCAAAAATGATAACCGCTGCGATTACCCCATAGGTGATAACCTGGTTCATGAGCCAAGAAATAGTCTGAAGCCCAAGCAAGCTTGCAACAAGCTGGGCGACAATGAACAGGAATACCCCTCGAATAAGGGTCATAATCTTGGTCCCTGCGATCGCCTTGCTAAAATTATAAATCAAATAGAGAACGATACTAATATCGATGAGATGCAAGGCTGCCGTCCAAGGACTGGCTATCAAACTTGACCAATACCCAACATCAAATAATTGGTTTAAGTTTAACATGGATTCCTCAATACTTTCTTTCTTATTTTCTTTTTCAAATGGAAACTAGTATTTCTATTGTACCATATTTTTCCGTCTCTTCCCATGATTAGCTACGCCCTATTTCTGACTATTCTCCATTCTAGAAAATCCCCAACCTTTGTGATAAAATAGACCCATGAAATTAAATACTTTATTAGGAATAGCAGCAGGAAAATCCAGTCAGTTTGTCCTCAACAAACTAGGACGTGGTACTACCCTGCCAGGAAAAATTGCCCTCAAATTCGATAAACATATTTTAGATAGTTTGGCTAAGGATTATGAAGTCGTTGTTGTGACAGGTACTAACGGTAAGACTCTGACCACCGCCCTGACAGTCGGCATCCTCCAAGAAGCCTTTGGAGAAATTACGACCAACACCAGCGGTGCCAATATGATTACAGGGATTACGGCAACCTTTTTATCAGCCAAGAAAAATAAAAATGGCAAGAAGATTGCCGTCTTGGAGATTGATGAAGCCAGCCTGGCTCGTGTGACCGACTTTATCAAGCCTAGCCTGATTGTCTTCACCAATATCTTCCGTGACCAAATGGATCGCTACGGCGAAATTTATACTACCTACCAGATGATTTTGGACGGGGCTGCAAAAGCACCTCAGGCGACCATTCTCGCCAACGGTGACAGCCCGCTTTTCAACTCGACCTCCGTTATCAATCCAGTAAAATACTACGGTTTTGCGACGGAAGAGCATGAGCCACGTCTGGCCCACTACAATACCGAAGGCGTTCTCTGCCCACATTGCCACCAGATTATCCAGTACAAGCTCAACACCTACGCTAATTTGGGTAGCTATATCTGTAACAACTGTGGCTTTAGCCGACCTGAGCTGGATTACAAGTTGACAGAGTTAAAAGAAATCACCAATACTTCTTCTACCTTTGCCATTGACGGTCAGGATTACAAAATCAACATCGGTGGGCTTTACAATATCTACAATGCCCTGGCAGCTGTCAGCGTGGCAGAATTTTTCGGCGTATCTCCTGAGAAAATCAAGGCTGGTTTTGACAAGTCCAAGGCAGTTTTCGGTCGCCAAGAAACCTTTAAATTGGGCGATAAAGATTGTACTCTGGTCTTGATTAAAAACCCTGTCGGTGCAACCCAGGCCATTGAAATGATGAAATTGGCTCCTTACGATTTTAGCCTATCTGTTCTTCTCAATGCCAACTACGCTGATGGAATTGATACCAGCTGGATTTGGGATGCTGACTTTGAACAAATTACCCAAATGGACATTCCACAAGTCTTTGCAGGTGGTGTGCGTTCATCTGAAATCGCCCGTCGCCTCCGTGTGACTGGCTATCCTGAGGACCAGATTACTGAAACGCCGAAACTGGAAGACATCATGACCTTGATTGAGCAATCGAGTAGCCAACATGCTTATATCCTCGCCACCTATACAGCTATGCTGGAATTCCGCGACTTACTAGCTCAACGCCAAGCCGTTGGAAAGGAGATGAAATAATGGTCTATACGTCATTAAAAAGTCCTGAAAAAGACTACACTTACGATCTCCATATCGCCCACCTCTACGGTGATTTGATGAACACCTATGGTGACAATGGCAATATCCTCATGCTTAAGTATGTGGCTGAAAAGCTGGGGGCTCGTGTTCAGGTGGACATCGTTTCACTGACAGATGAATTTGACAAGGATTTCTACGACATCGCCTTTTTCGGTGGCGGTCAGGACTATGAACAATCCATTCTTGCTAAGGATTTACCAACTAAAAAAGATAGCTTGGCAGACTTTATCGAAAACGACGGTGTCATGCTGGCCATCTGCGGTGGCTTCCAGTTGCTCGGTCAATACTACATCGAAGCTGGCGGCCGCAAGATTGACGGTCTAGGTATCATGGGACACTACACCCTCAACCAGACCAATAACCGCTATATCGGTGACATTAAAATTCACAATGAGGAGTTCAACGAAACCTACTACGGTTTTGAAAACCACCAAGGTCGCACCTTCCTAGCTGACAACCAAAAACCCCTGGGCAAGGTTGTCTATGGCAATGGTAATAACAAGGAAGACGGTGGCGAAGGTCTGCACTACAAAAACACCTTCGGCAGCTACTTCCACGGACCAATCCTGTCCCGCAATGCCAACCTAGCCTACCGCTTGGTCACAACTGCCCTCCGTAAAAAATATGGACAAGACATCCAACTTGCCAGCTACGCTGACATCCTCAGCAAAGAAGTCGCTGAAGAATACGGCGATGTGAAAAGCAAGGCAGAATTTGATAAATAAAGCAAAACCGCTTCTGATATTCAGAGGCGGTTTTGTTATTTTCTATTAACTTATATTCCCTTTAGTAACGTGTAACTTTCCAAATTTAAAAAAGCGACTCATAGAATTATTTCCTCCCGTTAAATAATAGATAACTATTAAAAATAGACAATACTTGCTCATAAGTAACGGTACTTAAATCGTTTACTTTGGCGTGTTTCATTGCTTGATGAAACTGATTTTTAGTAAACAGTTGACGATATTCTCGATTGACCCATTTTGAAACAAAGTACGTATATAGCTTCCAATATTTATCTGGAACATCTGTGGTATGGCGGGTAAGTTTTATTAAGACACTGTTTACTTTTGGTTTAGGATGAAAGCATTCCGCTGGCAGCTTAAGCAATTGCTGAATCGAGACTTGAGTGTGCAAGAGCAACCCTAGTGTTCGGTGAATATCCAAGGTACGCTTGTAGAATCCTTCTTCAACAATCAGATAGATGTCAGACGCATGGCTTTCAAAAACCACTTTTTTAATAATTTGTGTGCTTAAATGGTAAGGAATATTCCCAAAAATTTTATACCTCTGTTTGTTAGGGAATTGAAACTGTAGAATATCTTGGTGAATTAAAGTGACACGAGTATTCAGTTTTAATTTTTCTGACGATAAGTTGAATAGATGACTGTCTAATTCAATAGACGTTACCTGTTTACTTATTTTAGCCAGTTTCGTCGTTAAATGCCCTTTACCTGTTCCAATTTCGTAAACGGTATCGGTTTCTTTTAAATTCAATTGTTTTATTATTTGGTTGAGTACTTTTTCACTCGTTAAAAAGTTTTGAGAATATTTTATATTTTTGTTCATGTTATCACTCCTGAAGTCATTACATCTATAAACAAATACAGAAGTTAAACGATTTGTTTGTAATTTTAGTTATCTGTTTAAAAAGTCATAAGATTAGTCACTGGTAGGAATTAATCTAACGTATTTATTTATCTGCGTAATCACTGTTTTTAGTCTGTTTCAAAACAGTAGATGTTTTATCTACATAACGCATTTGATAACGCATTTGGAATACCAACATGACGAATCCCTCCTTCTTAATTACAAATTTTTAGCATCTAATTTAACTTCAATTCCTATTATACAAAATTTTAAGATAATGCACTATCAACACACTCTTTATTTTTTATATAGTTCCAATCAAGAGCAGTCCCTCAATCGTAATCTCGGTCAGCTGGCTCAAGTCCAACTTGGACTGGTCCACTTGGAAAAAGAGGGGCGTCATGTCTGCCAAGACTTGGGCATGTTCTAGGCTAATCGGCAAGGTCCGACTGACCAGTACTTGCTCCACCTGCCCTAGGTAAGACTTGAAATGGTCCACGATAGCCTGGTTATCATAGGACTCCTTGCGGAGTTGGTCTTTAGCTAAATGGCGGAGCTCCTTGAGGTGATTGGGTCCTGGGACCAGCTTGAGAATAGCCCCACCAACTTTCAGCACTCTGGCAAATTCCTGGTAATTAGCTGGGGAAAAGATGTCCAAGATGCCGTCAATTGTCTTGTCTTGAATAGGTAACTTGGTTAAGTCACCGACAAACCATTTGACCGACTTGGTCCTGTCAGATTTGGCTGCCAAGAGAATGGAGTCCTTGGAAATATCAAAAGCAAGAATGTCCAAGTCCATTTTCTCGGCTAACTTACGGGAATAAAAACCCTCTCCACAGCCGATGTCCAAGACAGACCGCAAGCCCAGCTCTGCTATTTTCCCCTCCAAAGCTTCATAGAGATGGTCGTAATAGCCTGCCTCTAAAAAGGCCTGGCGGTTTTCAAAGCTAGACTTGTGGTAGTTGGCGGACTGCTTGACTTGGGGTGCCAGGTTGACGTAGCCCTGCTTGGCGATGTCGAAGGTGTGGCGGTTGGGACAGCGAAGACTGCTCTGGTCAAGACCAAGAGCCTGCCCACAATGTGGACAGGCGAAAAATTGGTCGCTATTGCTAAAACGTGGGTGTTTGGTCATGTTAAGTATTTTCTTTTCTAAAGTGGTGCAGGGCTAGTCCTGATAGGAGCGTGGCAATGGCTCCTGTAAAGACCAGCAAGTAGCCGACTGGAACGAGATAAAAATTCTCATGCAGAATGCCCTCGGCATCAATATACTCGACCGAGTTTGCCTTGATGACAAAGCAGACGAAGCCGATAAGCATGAGAAAACTACCAATAATGGTAATGGTCAGGTGCATCTGGGTACGGCGGCCTTCGCGACCGTCTTTTACAAGTTTTTCTGTCATGTTGTTCATGTCAGTTCCTCCTAAGATAAGTTGATCTAAGGAGATTGAAAAGACAGAGGACATGAGAATCAAGAGTTCCAAGTCGGGCAGGTTTTTGTCATTTTCCCAGTTGGATACGGCCTGCCGAGTCACATTGAGTTTGAGGGCAAACTGTTCCTGAGTCAAGCCTTCCTTCTTACGTAAGTCTTTGATTTGCTGTCCAAAGTTCATTTTTTCTCCTTACTGGATTCCGTCTGGCAGGTCCTAAACTCATCTTAGACTGTCGGTCGATGTTTGCCAAGAAAGACTGGCTTGCTCTGGACTTTTTTAGCGAAAGGTGGTCTTGCTAACTCCGCAAGACTGGCTTGCAAGCTTGTTCTATCAAGGGTTTGAGCCTCTTGTCAACTTGCTGTCAACCTAGCCCGTCTGTTCCGATAATTCTTCCCATTCTTCCATAAGGTTTTCTTGTTGGGCAGTCAATTGATCGATTTCTTTCTGATAATCGGTCAACTGGCCGATGTCGTTGGTTTCTAGCATGGCTTGGTTGAGTTCGCTCAGGCGGTTTTCGATACTATCGATTTCTGCCTCGATTTGCTCGATGCGTCGGGCCAGTTTGCGTTGCTCTTTTTGGTTTTCCTTTTGGGCTTGGTAGTCCATGGCTCCGGCTGATTGGCTAGTACTTTCTAGCTGGTCAGGCTGGGCTTCTACTTCCAGCTCTGCCTTTTTCTCCAAATAATAGTCATAGTCGCCCAAGTAGAGCGTGGAGCCAGTTTCCGAGATTTCCAGCACCTTGGTGGCGACGCGGTTGATGAAATAGCGGTCGTGGCTGACAAAAAGCAGGGTGCCGTCAAAGTCGATGAGGGCATTTTCTAGGACTTCCTTGCTGTCGATGTCCAGGTGGTTGGTCGGCTCGTCGAGGATGAGGAAGTTGTTGTTTTCCATGGATAGCTTAGCAAGGAGCAGGCGGGCTTTTTCCCCACCCGATAGCATGGAAACGGACTTTTTGACGTCATCTCCTGAGAAGAGAAAGGCTCCTAGGCGGTTGCGGATTTCCACTTCAGGTGTGGTCGGAAAGGCTGACCAGAGCTCCTCCAAGACCGTGTTGGAAGGCGTCAGGGCCGACTGGGTCTGGTCGTAGTAGCCCACTTCCACATTGGCACCGAGTTTGGATTCCCCTTTGATAAATGGCAGAGCTCCGATGATGGATTTGAGCAGAGTTGTTTTTCCGATACCGTTCGGGCCGACAATGGCAATGGCATCGAGTTTTCGTTGGTCAATAGAAATAGGCTGGGAAAGAATGTTTCCATCGTAACCCACCGCAGCATTTTCCACTGTCAAGACGATATTGCCAGAAGTCTTATCCGACTGGAAGGTCATGTTGGCAGACTTCTGACCAGTTGTCGGCTTGTCCAATCGATCCATCTTTTCCAACTGCTTGCGTCTAGCCTGGGCACGCTTGGTGGTCGAAGCACGGACAATATTTTTCTGGACAAAGTCTTCTAGTTTGGCAATTTCCTTCTGCTGCTTTTCATAGTTTTGCAACTCCGTCTGCAACTTCTGCTCTTTGAGCTCGACAAACTGAGAATAATTGCCCACATAGCGATCCAAGGAATGCTTGGTCAAATCCAGTGTCAGTGTCGCCACCTTGTCCAAGAAATAGCGGTCATGGCTGACGATAATCAAGGCTCCCTTGTAATGCACTAGGTAGTTTTCCAGCCAGGCAATGGTTTCAATGTCCAAGTGGTTGGTCGGCTCGTCCAGGACCAAGAGTTCTGGGTTTTCAAGCAACATTTTAGCAAGAGCAAGACGGGTATTTTGACCACCAGAGAGTTCAGAGATTTTCATGTCCCACATGGTCTGGTCAAACTTAAAACCGTTTAAAATGGCACGAATATCCGCCTCGTAGCTAAAACCACCTGCTTGACGAAATTCTTCCGACAAGCTATCGTAGGTCTTCATCAGTTGGTCAAGTTCACTACCAGACAGGCTTCCCATCTGCTCTTCCATACTGCGTAGGCGTTTTTCCGTCATCCGCAGGTCATCAAAGACATGTAGCATTTCATCGTAAATGGTATTTTCCGACTGAAAACGGCTATCCTGTGCCAGATAAGAAAGGGACAAATCACGCTTGGTTGAAATCTCACCACTGGTTGCCGCTTCTTCTCCGACAAGGATTTTGAGTAGAGTAGACTTGCCTGCGCCATTTTTTCCGACAAGAGCAATCCTATCCCGTTCATCTACTTGAATGTTGATATTGTTAAATAAAACTTCGCCCGCAAAGGAGCGCTCAATCTTGTTTCCGTTCAATATAATCATACTCAATATTTTACCATAAAACACTCAAAAACTCCCCCACAGAAAAAGTAGAGGAGTTCCAATAAAAGGGAAGTTCACCATACTTCTATGAACTAATGTCTAGAAATAAGTCTTAAGAAACATTATTCTAGCGACAGTGAATCTTCACCAGTAATAGAACGGACTAACCGTAGTAAATAACTCCAATCAACCTTAAACTGATTAAATCGACTCCTCTGACTATAAACTTGTTTCAACTGATTTTGTATAGAAGATAAAAAACTTAGCGGAACTGTTTCATATACACTTAAATATAGACAAGCTCCAAACAACTTCTGAACAGGAAAATTTAGGCTTGATGAATGTCATCAAGGAACTTCATAGCCAGCATAATGGTATTCTTTGTTATCGTCGTATGACTCGATTTGTCAATCGCAAGCTTGGAACAAGCTACAACAAGAAACGGATTCGACACTTGATGCACATTCTAGGTCTACGTTCCATTATCAGAAGAGCCAAGGGGTATTGTACCAAGACTAGCTTTGTCAATGTAGAGGACAACATTCTCAATCGTAATTTTACAGCTACTGCTCCAAATCAGAAATGGTCTACAGATGTGACTTTCTTGAAGTACGGTCTCGATTGTAAGGCCTACTTGAGTGCTATTAAGGATCTTTATGACGGCTCAATTGTCGCCTATGTGGTTGGTCAGTTTAATGATAACGAACTGGTGTTAGAAACACTTCGTAAAGTCCGAAAAGCTAATCCTGATGCGACACCATTGATTCACAGCGATCGAGGTTCGCAATACACCTCGAAAGATTATTACCGCCTAACGACCCAGTATCAGATGACCCGCTATATGTCTCGTGTTGGTAAGGTGTATTGACAATGCACCAATTGAGAGTTTCTTTGGGAACTTTAAGACGGAGTGCTATGATTTGAAGAAATATAAGACTTTTGAGGAGCTAGTTTTAGATATTGATGCCAACATCTATTTTACAATCATCAACGTTTTCAAGAGCGCAACAACGGCCTTGCCCCTCTTGAAATGAGGAACAAGGCCGTCGCCTAATCTTTTATTATTTCATTGTCCACTTGACAGGGAGCTATTCATACAATCCCTGTGTTTTCCAAATAATCAATCTGAATTACAAAACAATCTGGGTGAGCGATATTATCCGAATCCATACGAGCAATAAAATCAGTTTTAATCTCACTCAAAGCTAGATTTATACTAGTAGAAATACCTAGATTTTTATCAAATATATCCTAGGCCCCGATAAGACTTTATGATGTCTGCAGCCTTATCCTCACTGCCATCATCAACAATAAGGAACTTAAAATCTTGGTAGCTTTGACAGAGGATACTATCTATTGCTTCCTTAACAATAGTCTCCCTATTATAGACTGGCATAATTACAGTTAGCTTTGCCATTATTTCTCCAAAATATTTCCCAACTTAATTAATAGTAACATTATTTTTACAACTATAGTAGCAAAAAATCCAGCTCTGGACTGGATTGGATTTCATCAATTCACAAAGCCTTGCAAGAGTTCCCAATGTTGCCAGACAAGGTATAGCCCGCCTCCGATAATGATAAGCAAAATTAGGAATTTTATCAAGCCTTTGACAAAGCGAACGATAAGCATCAAAATCATGGACACAAACAACCAGCCCCAGGCCGATGAATTGAGTAGATTATCCATACCAGTCAGGCTTGAGCCTGCCATTGCTCGCAAGGGAGCTGGAATTTTCTCTAGCCAGTCGGTGGTCAGACCAAGCTGGCGGACAATGGCTGAGCTGGTTGACTGCAGCCAGACAAAGATACCAGCATTGTAAAGCAAGAGAAAAGCTTGTTCGGGATAACGCTTAATGAACTTAATCAAAATAAATCCTTTCTAGTTGTTTGCATAAAGCTGAATGACCGCATCCACATCTTCCTGCTGAATGCCTGTATAGGACCCTGCAGACTCCATGACAGAAGCTCTGCCATCTTCATGGCCTAAGCCAAGGGCATGCCCCAGCTCATGCTCAGCTGTGTGCAGGATTCGGTCAAATTCATAACCATATTGGGGATTTAAAAGATAGTAACGATTGAGTCTCACCGTCACACTGGTATAAAAATTGGTCAGAAGATTGGTCGTCGAATTGGCCTCCCCAGCAGCCTGGGTAGTACTATCATTGACATCTGTCGCAATAATATCTGCTGCCTCCGGGCTATCGACCAACTCAAACGTAAAGGCACCTGTCTGGTTCCAATTGGCAATGGCCTGCACGTAGGCCTGGCGTAAAATTGGCTCCTGGCTCTCAATATATACCGTAGCACGATTGCTTTCCCACCGTCCATGGTCGCCTGTGTTGACAGTATCCGTAGCCAGATGCTTGATAGTATCGACACCCTCTTGTAGCTTGACTGGAGACTGTCCTTTGACAATCAGCTCCGCCTCCTGCAGAACCCTATCCAAGGTTTGGTAGGCATTTTCCCTCTGAAAAACAAAGAGCAAAGCCAGGGCCAGAGCTGTGATTAAAACAGTCGACCAGATAAAATTCCAAATCAAACTGACCAACCAAGTAAGAATTCTTAGGAAAAATCCAAGGACACTTTTTATTAATTTCATAGACTATACCTCTTTCTGGAGATGGTCAACAGTATAGCAAATAAAGCTAAAATTTACCTTAAAGCAGCTTAGGATAGTCTTTCCTCCAACTCAAAGTCAATCGGCAGCCATTGGAGGACGTACTCGATTTGCTGGTTCCAATAGTGCCACTCGTGCTTACCAGGTCCCTTACTAGCCTCGATGTCCAAGCCCATCTTTTTCAAATCAGCAATAGCCTTCTCATGACCTGCAAAAAGAAAATCTTCCTCTCCACACCAAGCGTAAAACTTGGTTTTCTTATCTGACTGCTTGGCAATCTCTGTCAAATTATTTGGATTCTTAGCATTATGAATGTCTCCGAACACACCCGTCCAGTAGGCTAGATTTCCCAAATCAGCCGTCCCTTCATTGTCAAAATCAAAGGCCAGGGCACCAGAAAGCGAGGCCGCGTATGAAAAACGGTTGGTAGACAGGGCAATCTTGAAGGAACCATATCCGCCCATGGACAGACCAGCAATGAAGTTTTTCTCCCGCTTGTCGGACATATTTGGAAAGAACCGCTTGAGAACCTGCGGCAGTTCAATGGCAATGGCATCGTAATAATTCATGCCGTAGGTCGTATTAGTGTACCAGCCCTTGTCCGTATTAACCATGACAACGATGAGATTGGTATAGCGTACCAATCGTTCTATGGTCGAGCGATTGAGCCAGGAATCCTGATTGCCACCCATCCCATGCAAGAGGTAGAGGACTGGGATATCCTTATCATCAGGATTAGGTATACGATTGCGGTCTGGATAAATGACATTAACCTGCCGTGACATATCCAAGGCCTCCGAATGATATTCAATTTTCATAATAGCCATTTGCTTTCTCCTATTCTAAAGAGCCAGTTTGGACTGGCTCTCATCACTTATTTTCTCTTATTTTACTTCCATAATCACCGGCAAAATAGCTGGGCGACGTTTGGTTTGGTCAAAGAGGAATTTTGCCAGGTCATCGCGGACAGTTGCCTTCAGTTCTGACCAGTCAAAGCTATCCTTGGTGAAGTAGTTTTCCACGCTGGCATTGACCAAATCAGATGCCTCACGCAGGATGTCCTTGCTCTTCTTGACATAGACAAAGCCACGGGTATTGACCCTCGCCTTAGAAATAATGCGTTTCTCACGGCGATTGACCGTCAGAGCCACGATGAAAATACCGTCCTCTGATAGGATTTTACGGTCACGGAGGACCACATTTCCCACATCTCCCATGGCATTACCATCAATCATAATATCCCCTGCTGGAACGGCCCCACTGTGGACAAAATCACCATCCTCATAGGCCATAACATCACCACGTTTGACGATGATAATATTTTCTGGATACATGCCAATTTCCAGCGCAGCCTTGGCGTGGGCGTTGAGTTGGCGATACTCACCTTGAATCGGGAAGAGATACTTGGGTTTCATGATATTGAGCATGAGCTGCAAATCACGCGCATTGCCGTGACCAGACACATGCAGGTTCTTGGCCACAGACTTGACGGTGCCCCCCGCCTTATAAATCATGTTTTCCACACGGGCTACAACCGCTTCCTTAGAAATACTTGGCGTCGTTACGATATAGACCAAATCGCCGTCCTTGATCTCAACATAGCGGTGACGTCCGATTGACATTTTGCGTAAACCATTGAGGGGCTCACCCATACGACCAGTTTCAAGAATAATCAGCTCATGGTCCTCATACTTGTTCATGTCCTTAGGCTTGACCAAGAGACGCTCGCTGACCAACTTCAATTTTTTCAGGGAAATAGCTGTGCGGACAATATTTTCCACGTCATGACCAGTCAGAACGACACGACGACCTGTCCTATCAGCTGCATCGAAAATTTGCTGGATACGGGTAATATTGCTGGCCACTGCTGCTACAATGATACGACCTTCCCAGTCGGAAATGGTATTGTAAATTTCATTGGCCACCTCTTTCATGCTGGCCACCTGAACCTTACTATCCGCATTGGCAGAGTCAGAAAGTAGGGCCAAGACACCCTCGTTACCAATCTCAGCCAAGCGACCAAAATCCGTCTGGTAGAGCTTATCAGCTGCCTGGTCAAACTTGAAATCACCAGTATAGACGATATTGCCCTGGTCAGTCTTGATGACCACACCCAAACTCTCAGGAATGGAGTGGGTTGTCTGGAAGAAGGATACAACCGCATCACCAAAATCAATCTCCGTATCTGCATCGATGACATGGAAATCATTGAATTTTTTGGTAGAATTATTGTTTTTAACAATCAATTTTGCCAATTCCACCGTTAAGTGTGAACCGAAAACCGGTACCTTCACTTTTTCCAGCAGGTAAGGCAGGGCACCAATGGCATCCGCATGCCCGTGGGACAAGAAAACGCCAGCCACACGCTGTTTGTTTTCTTCCAAATAATCAAAGTTTGGCACGACCACGTCCACACCCAGCTGTTCATTTTCAGGATATTTGGCTCCGGCGTCCAATACAAAAATATGCTCATTGACTTCAGCGATGTAGAGATTTTTTCCATTCTCACGTACACCACCGAGCGCCATGATTTTTATGCTACTCATCTTTTCTCCTTTGGGGCAATCATACCTGCCCAGTTTATTTTTTCATACCAACGGTCCTTGCCTCCTCACAGTTCAGACGCAAGTCGAATTACAGTCTGCTACACATGTAGCTGTCATTTCTATTATACAATTTTTCAGGAAAATTTACAAAAAACTCTGCCGATTGTTGACAGAGCTTTATTATCCTATGGCAGGTCGACGATTTGGATATCAAAACCCAAACTTTCTACAAAAGCAAGAACATCCTGGGTTGCCACAAAAATTGTCTTGGTATTTATATTTGGATGAAATGTCAGAATCTTTTCTGTCAAGATTTCCCTATCAAAATAGACTTAAATATCTTTATGGGGATTATTGAGCAAACAAAAAATGGAAACTGTCCCCGCAGGCAATCGCATCTTTTCCCAGAGACTGTCGCTTGAATCCATGCAAATGCGGTTGGCACCAACCATTTCCTTAAAGCCTCCATGTCCAGCTGTTTCTGGTCGTCCATAATCAAGAGATAAAAGGCCGTCTTTTTCTTATTGGTCAAAAACATGGACTTGGTCCGCACACCTTCCATTCCCTCAATATAATAATCAGCCTCCTGGGTTGTCAGGGCAGCAGGATGCTCAACCATACCATAAGAAATTCCCAACTGCTTTAATTTTTAAACCAGTTCTTCATACATAAGGACACCTCTTTTTCTCTATGTTGATATTTTATTAGAGAGTATATGTTAATTCAGTAATAAGAAAAAGAGAATCAAATTGATTCCCTTAATCATGAATATTAGATTTCATCGCGTTTCTTTTTTGCGAGTCCAAAAGTAAGTCCCATTGACATCATACCAACAACTGCCATGATATCTGAATTTACTGATGATGTTTTTGGCAATGTTTTTTCAGATTCTGACTTAGCAGAATTTGATTGGCTTGTGCCTTGAGCAGGAGCAACATCCGCACTCAAAGAAGTAAGGTTAACAGTTCCAGCTGAACCATTTACACCCGCAGCACCGGCACCACCAGCAGCTGCAACTCCTGAACCTTGAGGAATATTTGAGCCTTCCGTTGGTGTATTTCCTAGATTTGTAGGAGATACTAGAGTAGTAAGAATAGGAAGTTCACCTTCTGGCAATGCGTCAGCTGTAGGAGCTACCGCTGGTACAGCAACAATTGTTCCATCAGGAAGCTGGAAGATATTGTTCCCAGTTGCCAAGCGGTACAAGTTGAGCAGGCGAAGATACTCTTCTTTTGCTTCAACAGTCAGAGCAGTTTTATCCTTAAGAATATCATATTGTTCAACCAAGTCTGCTTTTTGCTTCAACAAGAGACCAGCCAAAATAGATTTCTGTGTCTCTAGTCGCTCTTTATCTGCAATCAAGGTTGTTGCATTTGCAACCAATTTCTCTGTCTCAGCAATTTTCTCTTTCAAGCCAGCAATTCTAGCATGAATTTCGACTAATTTGTCTCTGGCAGCCGTTTCAGCTTCTACTGACTTGTTATAGTCTTCTTGAGCTTGAGCAACTTTTGCCACCCCTGCTTTTTGAGCCACAAGCGCTTTAGCAAGTGCTGTTTGAGCTTGTCCTTGTTTCGTTAGGAGTTGTTGGTTCTGTGCAGTAAGCGAAGCTAAATTCTTCTGAGCAACTGTCAACTGATACTGAGTCTGCTCAAGTGTAGCCTTCGCTGTTGCCAAGCTATCCTTAATTGTTTGCAAACGATTTTGAGCCGTACGAAGTGTTTGATTCGCTGCAACAACAATAGGTGCAGATGCCAAGTTAGTACTTCTCAAGTTAGACAATTTTGTCTCGAGAGTTTTAATTTCTGCCTTGAGCTTGTTAATCGCATTTGTGTTGTCAACTGTTGTGCTAGTAGTACCTGTAATTGGCGTCTGACTAAAGTTTGAACTTACAATATTCGACGAAGGAATCATGTAAATTTGAGTCTGCGTAGCCTTGGTACTGCGGAATTGACTTGAGGCTACTCGAGATGTGGCACCAAGATAATAAGTATCATTGCCTGAATTTTGCAGGAGCGAAATCGTATGACCGAAGTTAGAACCTTCATCGTTAAAGAGCATATAAACCAATGAGTTGTAGAAGAGCCCTTTTAACTGATCGACTGTTGTAGCATGTCCAAAGTCCCCCAAGGACTCGTAGCCACGATTATCGGAAGATTTAAGACCACTTGCTGTTGCTGCGGAACCAATAGCTGAGAAATCATGGATAAGTGTACTTAAACCTTTGCTATTGTAAGCACTTGCAACACGCTTAGCAAAATCTTGGGCTGAACTTGTCACAGCAACTGATGCTAAACCCAGTTGTGTCCGAACCCCATTCAATATCTCTGCTGTAAACTGTGCAATCTCATTTTGGACTTCCTTGGTAAGGTTAGCCGGGTCAATTGTACGAGTTTTATCTGCTGCAATTGATTGGTAGGTGTTCACACCGCTTCCGCCCCATTGAATACCATAAGTTCCTTGTTGACTGGCAACTACAATTTTTGATTTATTTTGATTTACAACACTAGTGAAAGCTGGAGAGCCTGTATAACCAGCATTCTCAATTTGTTTAAGAGCAGGGTAGGCTGTGTTGATGTAAGAGCTTGGCAAGGTAATCTTATTGCTACCAACTACAGATTTAACCGTATTTGTTGTCGTCGTAGTTGTTGCTGGTGTATTTGCCAACTCCGTCTTCTTAGCTGACAATTTTGCATTGACTTGACTGATTTCTTTATCTAAGTCTTGCTTAGCAGTTGTTTGTGCTGAAGTCAGCGCCTTTTCAGCATTTGTAACAGCAGTTTCATTTACTTTGACAGCGTTCTCAAGGCTTGAAACTTGCTGAATCTGCTTTGCTTCAGTTGTTTTGAGATTGTCTACTGCTGTTTGAGCACTTTCAAGACCAACTTCAGCTAAGTCTGCTTTAACATCAGCAAGAGCTGTTTCAGCATCTGCCACTACTTGATTAGCTGCTACTTCGCCAGCTTTAGCTGTTGCCAAATCAGTTGCCTCAGTCGCCACAAGTGATTCTGCGGTTGCAATAGCTGTTTCAGCAGGAGCAATCGTTGCTTCCTCGCTAGCAATTTTTGATTCAGTTTGCTCGATAATCTGAGGAGCATTCTCAATAATCGTTTGAGCACTATCAATTGCAGCAATCTCACTATCAATCTGGTCCAATTGTGCCTGAGTGCTGTCCATTTCCGCAGTTGCAGTTGCCACAACTTCTTCTTGGGCTACTTGCTCAGCTTCAGCTGCCTTATAAACGTCTTCAGCAGCGATAACCTCTTCCTCTGTTACTGGTGAAGCTGTTTCACTACTTGTAGAATCGGTAGTGGTTGTTGCATCTGTTGCTTCTGTAGTTAATACCTGATCAGCTACTGGCTCTGCCGGCACGACTACTTCACTAGCTTCTACTGCTTGTTGTCCTAGGACAGCCAATGTTGTTGCAGCAGCAAAACCTGCTGTTTTTGCAATCTTCTTCGTCATTCGTTTCTCCTACATTCTTAGCATGAGTTTAATATAAAAACATATTACAGTTGAGTCATTATTATACTCGCTTCTTTATTCTAACCTTATTTGATAGCATTTGCAAGCTCCGACAGGTATGTTTCCCCTTATTTTTATTTACTTTTTTAAGCTAACTTCATCAAGTCCTTTACCCGCTTGGATTTCTTCAAAACATTAAGTTTTTGTTACAGATTTGTCAAAAATATTTCTAGCAAAAATAGGGAAATTTTCCTGATTATTTTTTGGATTCTTCCACTATTGATTCCGACTTTTTTCAATTTATGCTATACTAATATCAGAACTATACGGAGGTGCCTATGATTAAACTAATCGCCCTTGATATGGACGGAACCCTGCTTAATGAGAAGAAGGAATTGACCCAGCCACAGATTGATACCATCCACCAGGCCGTTGCTGCTGGTGTGACCGTCGTACTCTGCACAGGTCGTCCCCTGGTCGGTGTCAAGCCTTTTGTGGAACAGCTGGGCTTTGACCAAGAAGACGAGTACATCATCGTCAACAACGGTTGCTCGACCCATTTGACTAAGGATTGGAGTCTGATCGACTGGGAGGAGCTGACTCAGACAGACTTGGACTACCTTGACACATTTACAAATACTGATGAGGTTCAACTCACACTCTTCGACGAAGACCATTTCTTTGTCGTTGCACAAAAAGCAAATGAAACCGTTATTCATGATGCCAGTCTGGTTGGGATGACACCTATTTCCATCGACCTAGAAGAAGCAAAATCTGGCAAACACCGCTTCTTTGAAGCCATGTTTGTCGGTGAAAAAGAGGCCATTGATGCTTTTGAAAATACCCACAATCCTGTCCTCAGCCAGAAATATTCGACCGTTCGCAGTCAAGAATACCTGCTGGAAATCCTGCCAAACGGTGCTAGCAAGGCCTCTGGACTGAAAAAATTGGCTGACCGTCTAGGAATATTGCCTGAGGAAATCATGGCTGTTGGCGATGCCAATAATGACTTGGAAATGATTGCCTTTGCAGGACTGGGCATTGCCATGGGAAATGCGAATGAGCAAGTCAAGGCCATTGCCCAAGATATCACCGACAGCAATGAAAACAACGGTGTGGCCAAGGCCATTGAAAAACACATTTTGAACAAGTAAGGAGACCACATGAAATACCCAACACTACTCGAACGATTTTTAGTCTACGTCAAAGAAAATACCCGCTCTGACGAGAACTCAACCACCACTCCATCTACTCAAAACCAGGTTGAGTTCGCACAGAATATACTTCTGCCTGAAATGGAACGGATTGGCTTACAGAATGTCCACTACCTGCCAAATGGCTTTGCTGTAGGAACACTCCCTGCCAACGACCCAAGTTTGACACGTAAGATTGGTTTCATTGCCCACATGGATACGGCTGACTTCAACGCAGATGGTGTCAACCCACAAATCATCGAAAACTACGACGGTAACCCAATCGCTTTAGGAACTTCTGGCTATGAATTGCATCCAAAAGACTTCCCTCAACTTGCCAACTACCAGGGTCAAACCCTGATTACCACAGATGGTACAACCTTGCTAGGCTCTGATGACAAGTCAGGAATTGCAGAAATCATGACAGCGATTGAATTCCTAGTCCAAAACCCTGATATCAAGCACTGCGAAATCCGTGTCGGTTTTGGTCCTGACGAAGAAATCGGTGTCGGTGCAGACAAGTTTGACGTGGAAGACTTTGATGTGGACTTTGCCTACACCATGGACGGTGGACCGCTTGGTGAACTCCAGTACGAAACTTTCTCAGCAGCTGCTGCCAAGATTGACTTCCTAGGACGCAATGTCCACCCTGGTTCTGCTAAAGACCAGATGATTAACGCCTTCCAGATGGCTATTGATTTCCACAATGCTCTTCCTGAAGCAGACCGCCCTGAGAAAACAGAAGGCTATGAAGGCTTCTTCCACTTGATGAACATGGAGGGCAGTGTCGATACTGCTTCTACCACCTACATCATCCGCGACTTCGAGGGAGAAGACTTCCAAGCCCGCAAACAGCTCATGCTGGACATTGCTGATAAAATGAATGACAACTTTGATACGCCACGTGTCATTGTCAACTTACATGACCAATACTACAACATGAAGAAAATCATCGAAAAAGACATGACTCCAATCAACATCGCTAAGGATATCATGGAAAATCTGGGTATCAAGCCACTGATTGAGCCTGTTCGTGGAGGAACAGACGGCTCTAAGATTTCCTTCATGGGCATCCCAACGCCAAATATCTTCGCAGGTGGTGAAAATATGCACGGCCGCTTCGAGTTCGTCAGCCTCGAAACCATGGAAAAAGCTGTTGATGTAATTTTAGGAATAGTAGCATATAAATAAACAATTTGTTCAGACTTTCAATTGAAGGTCTGATTTTTTCTGAAAATCTTTCGTAATTTTTGAAAAACCACTTGTATTATTGAACTAATACTGTTATAATAGAACCATCAAAAACAAATGGAGTTTTATTATGACAGAAGAAACATTTGCGCAAGGTATTTTAGTTGGACTTTGGGGAGCCGGTATGATTTTTTCACTCATTTGGTATGTCCTCGTAACTATTTCCAACTTCATCCTCTTTAAAAAAGCCGGCTATGCTGGTTGGAAATCCCTCATTCCTTTCTACAACCTTTATATCCAACAATGCATAACATTCGGCAAGGACAAAGGCTGGTTTATCCTCTTCCTACTCATCCCACTCGCTGGACCACTTTATGGCATTTATTTGACTTACTGCTATGGTAAAGCATTTGGTTTGTCTGATATTCAAGCCATCTTCTATGTCTTGTTTACACCACTTTTCAATGTCTACATTGCCTTCAATGACGGAAGCCGCTACCAAGGTCCACAAACTTTCTTTATCGACTAATATCAAATGAAGCAACTTTTCCAATTTGGAAGGGTTGCTTTTACTTTTTTAAAAAATATATAAAAAATTTATATAATTACTTGATTTAAGTAAACGATAGGTATATAATTTATATATAAAATAATTACATAAAGATAAAGAGGTGATTTCATGTACTACCCCGTATCCTCTATCTTGATTGAATTTCTGATCTTGGCCATCGTAGAGAAACAAGATTCTTATGGCTATGAAATCAGTCAAACCATCAAGATAGTTGCTGATATAAAGGAATCCACGCTCTACCCTATCTTGAAGAAACTGGAAAAGGCGGGCTACGTCACCACCTATACCCAAGAATTTCAAGGGAGAAAGAGAAAATACTATACCATCACACCTGCTGGACGTGAACATATCCCCTTCCTGCAAGGTGAATGGAATAGCTACAAAGACCATATCGACGGAATTATAGAAGGGAGCCTACGAAAATGACACGCGCAGATTATTTGAACCAACTAGAACAAGCACTCAACAAACTCAATCCAACCGCCAAACAAGAGGCCCTGGACTATTTCCAAGAATACTTCGACGACCGAAATGATGACCAGGCGACTATCTCAGAGCTAGGCGATCCGATCTCTGCTGCTCAGGAAATCATAGCTAACCTGCCTGAAGATGCCCTGATAGAGAACCAGGAGCCACCACGTGTTGATTTGACCTGGGACTGGAAGAATTTTTTCAAGAACTTCAGCTTCAAGGACACCAAGCCCCTCGACTTTGAGACTGTGGAGACCCCTTTGCCAAACTTCCAACGCCTTAACCTCCAGCTGGAGGACCAAACCTTGATAATTGAGAGCTGGGACAAGGACTCCGCCAGCCTCCTCTCCCCCGCCTCTCTTGATGGCAACTACCAGCCCTTTACCTTCTGCCTGGATGGCGACACACTCCTCCTTTCTTCTATGGAGATACCAAAGGGCTTTGGGATGGCTTACTCAGACAGCAGACAAAAAACTGTCCTCAAACTTCCCCAGAAACCTGCCCTGCACACAGCAGATGTTCGTTTGACCGATGCCAATCTGGTTATCAACAACCTGACTGTGGACCGCTTAACGGTAACAGAAACCAGCGATAGCAATCTCTCCTTCAAGCACATCACTGCCCAAAACTGGATCATGGAGGCAAAAGACATCAACCTTACGTGCAAGGATTCTAGTTGTTCAACCCTTGACTGGCAGACAGCAGATTGCAACCTCATGTTGACAGGTCTGAACCTCGGCAAGGGGCATGTGGAGATTGCGGATTGTCACCTTTCAATGAACCAATCCACCTGGCAGGGAGAACTTGCCCTTGAAATCGAAGATTCTGTGGTCACCTTGGGCATGTCCCAAAAGAGCAATCTTCTAGCGGAAACAGACGATAGCCTGCTCCATTTGCCTCAGGAAATTGCTGCTCACCTAGAACGTGACGATGATTGGCTCCACCTGGAATACCTGCTGGAGGGCATCACCCCTACTCTGATTTTGGACGCAAGCGATTCCAGTATTACTGTCAAATAAGGAGAAAATGATGACACGCGCAGACTATATGAACCAATTGGCTGGCTATCTCAAACGCCTGCCACAAGAAGATTTCCATGATGCTATGGAACATTTTAATGAATACTTTGACGAGGCTGGACCTGAGAACGAAGACCAGGTCATCGCAGAATTGGGCAGTCCCAAGCATGCTGCTAGTGATATTTTAGCCAATCTCTATGATAAAGAAGTCAGTGGAGAAAAGCCTAGCACCAGCAACCGTCTACTTCTGGTAACCCTGTCTATCTTGGCTGCTCCCATGGGCTTGATTCTGGGTCTGGTGGTCTTGGCTCTCTTTGTGAGCCTCATCCTCCTCGTCCTAGCCCTGGTTCTAGCCATGGCCAGCCTCTGCATCGCCCTGATTAGCCTAGGAATTTCCGGCTTTCTATCAGCCTTTGAACTCTTTACCACTGCTATCAGCTCAGGCATCCTGGTCACCGGCCTAGCCTTGATTGGAATAGCTCTGGGAATTTTGGGCATCAAGGCGACCATTTTTATCGGCCACAAGCTCCTGCAGGCCAGCCTTCACTTTATTCAACAGTTATTGCCGAAAGGAGACCGCTATGAAACAGCTTAAATCCAGCACACGCTACACTCTCATTACCCTAGCAACTGGCCTCCTTCTGTCCTTGCTGGGTCTCCTACTAGGTGGCTGGCAGGAAATCGGAAATCACCTAGATAATTCCTACCAGGTCCAGCAGGTTGAATTTGACAACTTGCAAAAAATCAATAGCTCCACCAATCTCACAATCTCTACAAGTGATGTCGAAAAACCGACCCTCTATTTTCAAGTCAGCAAGAAACAGGGCAGTCCTATTGTCTACGAGCTGATAAATGGCAGTCTGACCATTGAAGATAATAACGACCAGGGGTTTCGCTATGACGGTTTCCTAGAAGGGATAAAAATGCTCCAAGAGAACCAAACCCAAACCCAAACCCAAACCTACACCACACCGACCCTGCTCTTGCCAGCCGGTAGCCACTTGGATGAATTGACCGGCGGACTCTTTGATGGAAATGCCAATCTTGAAGATATGACCGTTGACAAACTGGATATTTCTATCAACAACGGTAACTTCTTGGCCAAAAAAACCACCATTCACTCAACTAACATCGTAGTCTGGGATGGAGATATTGATTTGCAGGAAGTAAAACTAGAAGATGTGGAAGACTCAAGTAGTGACCAGCTCAACCATTTGACCGTAGAAAATGGCAACATTCGCGCCACTGGGCTGCAAGTCATCGGCAACTATGATGTCTTGGCCTACGACGGTGACATTGACCTGACCATTCATAAGGAAAGCCTGAAGGATCTTGCAATCGAAGAACTTTCTGCTGATGAAGATAGCGAACAAACCACTCATGGCAATCCAAATGCAAAAAACAAGTTGACCCTGCATAGCCAAAATGGCGACATTTATGTTCAGTAAGAGTACACGAAAAGCCCTCCAGCTCGGGGGCTTTTTGACTACTTAAATATCAAAAGTGACAAGAGGGTCAAAATGGCTGGACCTCCTTGGCTCAGGATAATTTTAGGGCTTGAAGTAATCGCACCATAAGCAGCTGCGCCGATAACATAGAGGACAAATATGGTCACAATTTCAAGATTGCCAGTCACAATTCCATAAAGTAGAAAAAGGGCCAGCAAGCCATTGTAGATTCCCTGGTTTTTGAACAGGGTGGTTACAGACTTGCGTTGCAGCTCGTCCTTGGCCATATTAAAGACACGGCTGGTCGAGTCCGAATGAGTAGCAAAAGTTTCCAAATACATAATGTACAAGTGTTCCAATGCTACGATGGTAGCTAAAATAGTTGTAAAAATAGACATGCTATATCTCCTTAAGAATAGTTATAGAGGGAGGTCTTTCAAGCCTGCACTTAGCTTGGTCAGAATCTGCTGAAATTGCTCCACTTGGTCAGCTGTTAGGATATGTTCCATAGCCCGTTTGACCACCACATGCTGGCTGGGCGGGCTATCAATCAAATCCTTCTGCGCTTTCTTGGTCGGGTAAACCAAAATTTCCCTCTGATTGTCAGGGTTTCGCTCACGACGGATGTAGGCCGCCTCTTCCAAAATTTTCAGATGCCGGCTAATGGCTGCGCGGTCAATTCCAAGCCTCTCCTGCAAGGCTGTTTGGTAAAGCGGTGCCTCCTCTAGCAAAATCTGAAGAATCCGATAACGGGTCAGGGAAATCCCCAACCGCTTTTCAAATAGATTGGTAATGGTCTCTTCGGTAATTTTCAGCTGGTAAAGTACCTCTTCCATGCTTGACATGACTTCTCTCATTTGTTGATTTGTCAATTGTTGACCAGTCAATTGTACTACAATCCGAATATTTTTCAACTATTTTGCTCATTATTTATAAAAATCCTTCTTCCCAGAGCTGATTTTGATATAATAAACTAAAACATCAAGGAAAGAGCTAGGGATGAAATGGAACAAAAAGAGCAAGACCTGGTCATTGACGTGCTTATGCTGGCCGGTAGCATCTTACTCCAAAGCGGGGCGGAAATTCATCGGGTGGAGGATACCATGATTCGCATCGCCCATTCTCAAGGGATAATGGATGCCAATGTGCTGGCCATTCCAGCGGCCATTTTCTTTTCCATTGACCACACCAACATTTCACGGATGAAGAGAATTGTCTCCTCCAGCTACAATATGCAGAAGGTCTGCGATGTCAATCAAGTCTCTCGTTCGCTGGTTGAAGGCCAGATTAACCTTGAAGAGGCCTGGGAAATTCTGTCTGCTATCAAACTGGAAAAAGCACCTTACACGACTGGCCAGCTGATTTTGGCGGCTATTTTTGCCGTTCCCTTCTTTACCCTTATGTTCGGCGGCTCCGCCTGGGATGCTTTTTGCTCTGCTGCTGCGACCGCTCTGGCCTTTCCCCTCTCGCTGCAGATTGAGAAATTTATCGGCATTGCTTTTGTGACTACCTTCTGTGGAGCTCTGCTATTTTCCCTAACCGCCTATCTACTAGAGAAATACACCAGCCTGGCTATCAATCCCAACCTTATCAATGCTGGTGCTGTCATGCCCTTTGTGCCTGGTATCACCCTGACCAATGCGGTCCGAGATCTGATGACCAACCATATCAATACCGGCATGACCAAGCTCTTTCAAACGGCTCTGATTATCCTGTCCCTGGGTGCAGGGACCACTGTTGCACTCTTACTCGTGGGGTAACTTATGAATTTTTTACTACAAGCTGTAGCTTCTTTTCTAGCCATGATTGCCTTCATGGTCATCCTCAATGTTCCTAGGAAACTTCTGGTTCCCGGAGGACTTCTAGGAATGTTTGTCTGGCTCCTCTATCTCCTACTGCAGGGACCAACCAATCCGCTCATTGCCACTTTTTTGGCAGCGGTAATCGGCTCCATGATTAGCCAGGTCATGAGCATCCTACTCAAGACACCCTCTATCATTTTTTCTCTGGCTATCCTGGCTCCCCTAGTCCCTGGCTATCGGTCCTATATGACAACGACCTATTTTGTTTCTGGAGATTATGCCCAAGCCCTTGCCAATATCACCAGTGTCCTGACCCTCTGCCTCATCATTCCTATCGGCATGGCCAGCGGTACCGTACTCTTGCAAGTGTACAGAGCCATTCAAAAACGCTGGTACCAGACACCGACCACCTAGATTGAAACTAGGTGGTTTTTTTGGTACAATATTAGCTTAAAAAGGAGACCAGATGAACAATCAACCGACAAGCAATCTCAAACTAGCCGAACGTGGCGCACAGATTTCCATTTCAGCCTACATCCTCCTATCCGGGCTCAAACTAGCTGCTGGCGAGCTCTTTCATTCCGATGCACTTCGAGCCGACGCCTTCAACAACCTCTCTGATATCATCGGAAATGTGGCCGTGCTGATTGGCTTGAAAATGGCCCAAAAACCAGCTGATAGAGACCATAAGTTTGGCCATTGGAAAATGGAAGACCTTGCTAGCCTGATTACCTCTTTCATCATGTTTATGGTTGGTTTTCAGGTCCTCTATTCAACCATTGAAAAACTCCTGAGCAAGGAAGTGGTTCAAGTCGATATGCTGGGTGCCCTGGTGGGTATTTTCTCAGCCCTGGTCATGATTGGGGTCTATATCTATAACAGCAGACTGGCTAAAAAAGTCCATTCCAAAGGACTTGAAGCAGCTGCCAAGGACAATTTATCCGACGCAGTTACGTCAATTGGAACTTCCGTTGCTGTCTTTGCTGCCGCCTTCAACCTCAGTATTGTTGACAAGGTTGCAGCCATCGTCATCACCTTCTTCATCCTGAAAACGGCCTACGACATCTTCATGCAAAGTTTCTTCAGCCTATCTGACGGTTTCGATGAAGAATTGCTCCACAAGTACGAAGAGGATATCCTCAAGCTCCCCAAGATAGTCTCCGTCAAGTCCCAGCGAGGCCGAACCTACGGCGCCAATATTTATCTGGATATTGTCTTGGAAATGAATCCTGACCTTTCTGTTTACGAAAGCCATGAAATCACCGAGCAGGTCGAGCAGCTCCTGATTCTCAAACATGGGGTCTTCGATGTAGACATCCATGTCGAACCCTCTGAAATCCCCCACGATGAAATCTACGAGCATGTCTACGACAAACTCTTCCGTTATGAAACTGAAATTCAGGCCCATGCACCAGGCTATGAGGACTTGATTGACCCAGCCTATCTCCTGATTGATGCCAAAGGACGTTATCATGACAAGGATGGTATGCTGGAACAGCACCAGGTCCATTCCACCTACTTATCCAACTATCAGATGACATCTGTCAGTCAAAAATCCAAACTGGTCACCTTTGAAATCGGTGACTATGTCCACACCTCTCTCTGGCGCCGCCACGAAGAATGGACAGTCGTCTTCCATCAGATTTCTAAAAAACTGTAAAGAAAAAAATTCTCAGCCAAATGACGGTTGAGAATTTTTATTTGCTTAGTTTTTCACAGCATCAGTTGCCACATCTTCTCCGAACCATTTTTCAGAGATTTCCTGGAACTTACCTTCTTTATAAAGCTCTGTAAAAGCTTTGTTGATATTGTCTACCAAGGTCTTGTCTGACTTACGAACACCAACACCGAAGGCCTCGTTAGCATAGCCAGCATCAATGATATTGTAGTCATCAATGATACCTTCTTTTTGCAGATAGTAATTGGCATACACACGGTCAATCAAGAGCCCGTCGATACGGTCATTTTTCAAGTCGATAAGGGCCTCGTTGAAGGTCGCATACTGACTAGCATCACCGTCTTTTACCAGGTCCTTAAGAATTTCAGGCTGAGATGTAAATGCATAATAACCTGCAGAACCTGCTTGAGCACCGAGAACCTTGTCCTTCATGCCAGCTGGATCAGCAATAGAAGATGATTTCTTGGTCACCAAAACTTGCTGGTTGTCCATGTATTCATCAGAGAAAAGAACTTTTTCCTTGCGTTCATCTGTAATGGAATAGCCATTCCAAATCATATCAATATTGCCGTTATTGAGCTCTGTCTCTTTCAAGTCCCAGTCAATCGGTTGCCAATCAATCGTAATACCGTATTTTTCAAAAACAGCTGTTGCTAATTCGATGTCAAAACCAGTGTATTGACCGTCTTTTTCTTCAAATCCCATTGGGACAAAGGTCTTATCAAAACCAATGGTCACTGACTTGTCTTTTTCATAAGTAGACCAATTGTCTGACTCTGTAGTAGAACTGCCTGAGCCACAGGCTGCAAGGGCCAAACTTGTTACAAGAGCTGTTGCTCCAAGAATTATGTTTTTCATTTTCACCATGTCTTACCTCTTTAATGCTTCGGTTCAATCTTGATAATTTCATCTGCGATATTTTCAGCAAACTGCATATCGTGGGTTACCACAATCTGCGTGATTCCTGTCGCACGGTTTTCCAAAATCAGCTTTTCAACTTCTTTTCGTAGCTCAGGATCCAATGCCGAAGTCGGCTCATCGTAGCCAATAATCTCAGGATCAATCATCATGGCGCGAGCCAGGGCCACACGCTGCTTCTGCCCTCCTGATAGAGAATAAGGATAGGCTGCTGCGTGGTTGGCCAGGCCTAGTGTTTCCAGAAGTTTACGAGCCTTGTCTTCCGCCTCTATAGCCGACATATTTTGTGTCTTAATAGGGGAGAGGACCAAATTTTCCAATACTGAAAGGTGGGGGAAAAGCTGGAAATCTTGGAAAACAAAGCCCAGCAAATGTCGTTTCTCCAATTCCTCAACTGGCAGTTCTTGACCATTGTAAATCAGAGTACCTTCATCAATGGTCTCCAAACCTGCCAGCATACGGAGAAGCGTAGTCTTACCGCCACCGGATTGACCAACAATGGCGACAATTTTCCCCTCCGGGATGACCAAATCATAGTTGGAGAAAATCTGCTTGTTGCCAAATCGTTTGGATAGATTGCGTAATTCTAACATGACTTCCTCCTATTTGTAGTAATCAAATTTCTTTTCAACCTGTTTAGAAACCAGCGTAACCGCTCCAATCATGAGCAGGTAAATAGCCCCTGCAATAAACATAGGTGCTAGACTAGCATCACGGTTGGCAGCAGTTCGACTGACCAAGAGCAAGTCACTGACTCCCAGGGCGTAGACCAGAGAGGTATCCTTGACCAGGGTCATGACTTCATTGAAGACACTTGGTAGGACAATCTTGACAACCTGGGGCAAGACGATGTAGCGAATAGTCTGAAGAGGTGTAAATTTCAAGACCTTAGCCGCCTCATACTGACCAGCTGGGATAGCCTCAATTCCTCCACGGAAAATCTCAGAGAAATAAGCCGCATAGTTGAAGGTAAAGGCAGTAATCACCGCTGGCATCCTGTCAAATGTAATCCCCACACTCGGCAAGACGTAGTAGACAAAAATCAATTGCAGGAGCAAGGGAGTCCCTCGCATAATAAGTACATAAAAATGCAAGAGCCACTGCAAGGGCTTGAATTTGATTTGCATGAGGAAGGCAAAGACAGCTCCCAAAGGCAAGGACAAGACTAATACTAAAACAAATACTTGTAAGGAGACTAAAGCACCATCCACCAAGGGGGGCAAGACTTCCAAAATATAATCCATAAACATCTCCCAAAAGAGTTATTATCTTATCTAGTATAGCAGAAAATTGGGCGATTTGAAAGAAATTTGTCAGAATTTTTCATAAATTTCACATAAAAATCGAATATTCATGCAAAAATCCACCAAATTTACAGGTGGATTTGCAAGCTTATTCAACTGTTACTGATTTCGCCAGGTTACGCGGTTTGTCCACATCCAGACCACGTTGGAGCGTCGCATAGTAGGCAATCAACTGGGTTGGGACAACCATGGCAATGGTAGACAAGAATGGGTGAACACTAGTCACTGTGAAGTCATCTTCTTCCTTGGCAATGGCCTCATCAACGATGGTCATGACATGGGCACCACGCGCCACCACTTCCTGGATATTTCCACGGGTGTGGCTGGCCAGATGAGGATTATTTGAAATCAAGGCCAAAACCGGCACACCGTCTTCAATCAGGGAAATGGTACCATGCTTGAGCTCTCCAGCAGCAAAACCCTCACACTGGATATAGGAAATTTCCTTGAGCTTGAGAGCCGCTTCCATAGAAACGTAATAGTCGCTGCCACGTCCGATATAGAAGGCATTTCGAGTTGTACCAAGTAGTTTCTCCACTTTCTCAGCAATAATATCTTTTTCTGATAAAGTAGCCTCGATAGACTGGGCAACAATGGACAATTCGTGTACCAAATCAAATTCCTTGGCATAGGTATTTCCATTGGCATCCCCAACAGCCTTGGCCAAGAAAGCTAGAGTTGCAATCTGAGCAGTATAGGCCTTGGTCGAAGCAACAGAGATTTCTGGACCAGCATGGAGCAACATGGTGTAGTTGGCCTCACGAGACAGGGTAGAGCCTGGAACGTTTGTCACCGTCAAACTTGGAATGCCCATTTCATTGGCCTTAACCAAAACCTGACGGCTATCCGCTGTCTCACCAGACTGGCTGATGAAGATAAAGAGGGGCTTTTGGCTCAAGAGCGGCATATTATAACCCCATTCAGAAGAAATCCCCAGCTCAACTGGTGTATCCGTCAACTTCTCCATGAAGTCTTTTGCGGCAAATCCTGCGTGGTAGGAAGTACCAGCTGCTAGGATATAGATACGGTCAGCATCTTGTACTGCCTTGACAATCTCCGCATCAACTGTTACTTGTTCATCAGTATTTGTGTATGCGCCAATCAATTTACGCATGACAGCTGGTTGCTCATCAATTTCCTTGAGCATGTAGTAAGGATATGTTCCCTTACCGATATCAGACAGATCAAGCTCAGCAGTATAGCTTCCACGTTCGATAGCATTGCCGTCGTAGTCCATAACTTGAACACTGTCTTTTTTCACGATAACCAATTCTTTGTCGTGAATTTCCATATATTCACTGGTTTCACGAATCATAGCCATGGCATCGGAGCAGACCATGTTGTAGCCATCACCCAGACCAATCAAGAGTGGTGATTTATTCTTAGCAACATAAATCGTATCCGCATCTGTCACATCAATCAAAGCAAAGGCATACGAACCTTGGATGATATGAAGTGCCTTTTTGAAAGCCTCCAAAGTTGACAAGCCTTCTGAGGCAAATTGTCCAATCAAATGAACAGCAATTTCAGTATCCGTTTGCCCTTTAAAATCATGGCCTGCCAGGTAGTCTGCCTTGATTTCAGCATAGTTCTCAATCACACCATTGTGGACCAGAATATGGCCAGCTGTTTGGGATGTATGAGGGTGGGCATTGTTTTCAGTTGGCTTGCCATGGGTAGCCCAGCGTGTATGGCCGATACCAGCTGTGCCATCTGTCTTATCCCCTACCTTAGCGGAAAGTTCTGCAATACGACCCACAGCCTTAACCAGGTGGTCTTCTGAACCACCGGTCACAAAAATACCAGCTGAATCATAACCACGATATTCCAATTTTTCCAAACCTTGAATCAAAATATCTGTTGCGTTTGTATTTCCAACAACACCAACAATTCCACACATATCCTATCACCTCGGTGTTCGCTCCACCGACTTTCATTCATTTTCAATAAATTGGTCTAGTCATATTTTCTACTAAAAAGACCGGTAAAAACAGTATATAACAGACTTATAAACTTGTCAATCATTAAATTGGTATAGTCAACTTTTAATTTTCGATGAAAGTTCTTGAAAATAAAAGAACCAACCTCTATTGGGTTAGTCCTGTTTCAATAAAGCCAAATTCTGACAAGGGGCTGATTCTAAAGCTCAAGCGCCCTATAATGTCACTCTGATCAATCAAACCAAAGCTGCGGCTATCATTCCGGTCCATTCGATTATCATTTAAGACCAGAATCTTACCTTTGGGAATAACCTGAAACTCCCCGCCTGTTAGGGTTTCAATCGTCAAGTCTTCCGTATAATACTCCTGCTCCGGGATAAGCTCCAAATAATCCTCACGCACAATCTTTTGGTTGCGGTAGAGAACATTATCTAGATAGGTCGCTGTTTCCTCTTCGAGGGCGATAATCCTGCTAACATGTTCCTTGCCCTCGTGTTCGTATAGGACAAATTCCCCATGCTTGAGTTCTGTATTCTTTAGGGCGATAATGACATCATTTCGCTTAATGTAGTCATTGGCCATGGTTGAAGTAATACGCACTGGTTCAAACAACCATACCCTCAGCCCAATAATTCCTAAAATCAGCAATACCAACAATAAGAGTTGGCGAAAAAGGTCTCTCTTTACCATAATCTCTCCAATCTCTATTAGTATAGCATATTTTCATGAAAATACTTGACATTTACCCTTGGAGGTGACGATAAATTTCCTGGGCAATGACCTGATTGCCCAGCGGACTGAGATGAAGGCCGTCGCTATAGTACTCCAATTTCCCCTTGGTTATGGGATAGAGATTGATGACCGGCAGGCCCAGCTCCTGACCGATTTGAGGAATGATAGCCTGCAACTCTTCCTCGATAATCTGATTATTGAGGCCGAAGCGGCTGGTTGGCACGAAAGGCGGGATAACCAGGTAGACGTCTGGCTGGCTGGGCAAATTCATATAACGCTCTGCCATTTCCTTATACTCTCGCTGAAAGCCTTCCTTGTTCCAGTAAGGTCCCCGGCTATCATTGCTACCAATCATGATGATGACGATGTCAGCCTCGCTCTCCAAGGACAGTTGGGCATTTTCTTCCTTAAAATAGGGAAAATCTGCTGTCGATTGGAGGGAACGGCCGCTAAGACCGAAGTTGGACACCTGGTAGTGGTGACCCAATTGTTCAGCCAAAATAGACGGATAAGCATCCTTTTCACGATTGTCCAGCCCATAACCATAGGTCAGACTGTCTCCCACTGTTGCTACTTTGACGGCTCCGCTCCCAAGCGTCAGAACCTCTGGATACATAATATCAGACACAATCTCTCTCCTTGATTTCTAGATTCTATTGTAACATGGGGGAAAAAATAAATAAACTCCTGAATTTGTGATATAATGAACATTATGAAGAAACATATCATCATTATTGGTGGAGGCATTGTTGGTTCAACCGCTGCCTTCTACCTTTCTCAAGATAGCAATATTGACCTGACCCTGATTGACCACGGTGTTGGTACAGCTACCCGTGCTGCTGCTGGCATTATCTGCCCCTGGATGGCCCAGAAGAAAAACAAGGACTGGTACCGCCTGACCTCGAAAGGTGCTGTCTTCTACCGCCAGTTGGTAGCTGATTTAGAAAGTGCAGGAGCCAAGGACATCCCCTTCAAGCAAACTGGAACCATTGGCCTCAAAAGCAAGCCCGAACTCCTGGACAAAATCAAGAAAATCGCAGAAGACCGCAGGCTAGACACCCCTACCATTGGAGACATCACTACTCTTGAAGGACAAGAAGTCAGCAACTATCTACCACCACTCAAGCCTGATTTCTACGGTATCCACCTGGAAGGCGGCGGCCGTATCGACGGTGGAAAACTGATTGACTTGTTACAGGAAAAGTTTTTGGAAAATGGCGGAGCTCTATTGCAGGGACAGGCTAGACTGATAGATGAAGGAACTGTTCAGCTGGATGGGCGAGAACTAACTGCCGACCACATTATCCTAGCTACCGGTTCCTGGTTGCCAGATATGCTGGAACCTCTCGGCTATCAGGTAGATGTCCGTCCACAAAAAGGTCAGCTTCTGGAATTGGATACAGATTTTGATACCAGCGGCTGGCCAGTCTGCATGCCCTATGGTCAAATTGACATCCTGCCGTTTGAGAATGGAAAAATCATTGTCGGGGCCACCCATGAGGATAACATGGGCTATGATTTGACCCTTGACCCTGAAAAAATCCAAACGATGCATGAAAAATCTGCGGAATTTATGCCTGATTTGGCCAACTACCCTGTGGTTCGCACTCGTATTGGTACCAGGGCCTATACCTCCAACTACGCACCATTTTACGGAACTGTTCCTGAAATGGACAATATCTGGGTGGCCAGTGGTCTGGGCTCTTCTGGCCTGACTAATGGCCCCTTTATCGGCTGGCAAATTGCCAAAGAAATTCTGGGCAAGGATACGAATTTTGACAGAAGTCCTTATGAGCCTGCCAATTATATTAAAAGATAATACGACAATCCTGCCAAATGGTAGGATTTTTGATTTGGCTCATGCAAAAAGTCTATCGCTTCCGCAATAGACTTCTCAATTTAATTATTATTGTACGGTGCGCACACGCATTGTGTTTGTAGAACCTGCTACACCTACTGGTACACCAGCAACGATTACAATGTTATCACCTGCAACAACAAGTCCTTCTTCCTTAGCAATACGCTCAGCCAAGTCGAACATATCGTCTGTTGAATTTGGACGGTCTGTCACAACTGGGATGACACCCCAGTTAAGCATCAATGATTTCTGAACTTTCTCAGTGAAAGTAATTGCCAAGATGTCTGCATCTGGACGGTATTTAGAGATAGCACGCGCAGTGTAACCAGTTTCTGAAACTGTTACGACCAACTTGATATCCATTGAGTGGCAAGCATCTTTAACCGCAGATGCCACAACCTCAGTTTTAGATGAACGGTTGAAAGTGTCAGAGTTCAAACGACCGTACTCGTTAAGAAGAGTTTGTGCGTTTTTGTTAACAGTTGCCATAGTGCGAACTGATTCAACTGGGTATTTACCGTTAGCTGACTCACCTGAAAGCATAGTAGCATCTGTACCATCGATAACAGCGTTGAAGACGTCAGAGATTTCTGAACGAGTTGCACGTGGCTTGTCAGTCATTGTTTCCAACATGTTTGTAGCTGTGATAACTGCTTTACCAGCTGCATTGACTTTCTTGATGATCATTTTTTGGTAAACTGGAACCATTTCAAATGGTACTTCGATACCCATGTCACCACGCGCAATCATGATACCATCTGAAGCTTCGATGATTTCATCAATATTGTCGATACCTTGTTGGTTTTCGATTTTAGAGAAGAGTTGTACGTGTTCGTTACCAGTCTCTTTCAAGATAGCACGAACTGACTCAACGTCTTGTGCAGTACGAACGAATGAGATAGCGATGAAGTTAAGACCTTGTTCAAGACCGAAACGGATATCCGCATCGTCACGCTCAGCAAGCGCTGGGAAAGGAATCTTAGTGTAAGGAATGTTTACACCTTTTTGCTTAGCAATAACGCCATCGTTCTCAACACCAACGATAAATTCACGTTTTTCTTCATCTTTGGCAATAACAGTCAAACCTAGTTTACCATCGTCAACAAGAATTTGCTTACCAACTTCAACGTCGTCGAAGATGTCTAGGCCACCAGCAACGTTCAAGGCAATCACTTCTTGAGTTGACTTGATACCTTGTTTTGTAGCAACACGCAATTGGTCACCAGTCTTATAAGCGTACTCACCTTCGCCTGATTCGAACAATTCAGTACGGATTTCAGGACCTTTTGTATCAAGCAAGAAACCTACTTTTTTGCCAGCGATTTCTTCTGCGCGACGTACAGTTGCCATACGTGCACCTTGCTCAGCATGGTCACCATGTGAGAAGTTGAAACGGAAAACGTTAGCACCTTCAGTAATCAATTGAGCGATTTTTTCAGCTGATGCTTCAACATCCAACTGCTCACCCCAGTAACCTGACTCACCGAATTTCTTACCACCGCGGAATTCTACCGCAGGTCCAAGGGTTGCAACGATTTTAACACGTTTGTTCATCTTAACTAAACTCCTTCTTATTTCTGGTCTTATGACCTTAATAACTAATTTTCTAGACTATCTATTAGATAGACAAGTTACGGTTCAACTCAGCCATGTCAAGGTCTGCTTTGTGCGGATTGTTAACGACAATCTTACCTTCATCAGTGAGGCTAAACAAGGCACCTTCTTCGGCAGTACCAAGGATTGGGTTTTCCACCATTTGCTCATTGCGGATACCGACAGCAAGTCCACCACGGCCTTCTTTGAGCAATTTAACAGCGTGAGCACCCATACGTGACGCAAGAACGCGGTCACGAGCTGTTGGTGAACCACCACGTTGGATGTGACCAAGTTCAGTCACACGAAGGTCACTTGTGTCACCAGCTGCTTTCAATTCTTCAGCAAATTGAGCTGCTGGCATAACACCTTCTGCCAAGACAATAATGCTATGTTTCTTGCCATTGTCATAACCTGCCTTGATGCGAGCAACAATATCCTTGATGTCAAACTCTTCTTCCGGCACAACGATAACGTCCGCACCTGATGCGATACCAGACCAAAGGGCAATGTCACCTGCATGGCGACCCATTACTTCGATAACAAAGGTACGACGGTGACTAGAAGATGTGTCACGAATCTTATCAATGGCATCCATAGCTGTAGTCACAGCTGTATCAAAACCGATGGTAAAGTCTGTTCCTACGATATCATTATCGATTGTTCCTGGCAAACCAATTGCTGGGAAACCATGCTCTGTCAGGCGCATCGCACCGTGGTAAGAACCGTCACCACCGATAACAACAACGCCTTCAATACCATGTTTTTTCAGCTGTTCAATCCCTTTTAATTGACCTTCCAATTGGGCAAATTCAGGATAACGAGCTGAACCGAGGAAGGTACCACCACGAGAAATGATATCTCCTACTGAGCGTGCAGACAATTCATGGATATCTCCGGCAACCATTCCAGCATAGCCATCATTGATACCGTATACTTCCATTCCTTCTGAGATTGCTTGGCGAACAACTGCACGAATGGCAGCATTCATACCAGGTGCGTCACCACCACTGGTCAAAACACCAATACGCTTCATTATATGCTCCTTCAATTTTCAATTTAACTGCCTTATTATAACACACTTGACTAGATCTTGCTCGTCTTTTTACGCTTTTTCAACGAAAAACCGTTTTCATAGCAAATTCAGCCAACTCTTGCTCTAATTGAGGCGTTTTCATCACTTGAAACTGGTCTACCTGAATGGTCTGATTGCTGTCTTGGTAATGCAGAACGACAGGAATTGATCCCTTATATTTGGCTAAAATTCGAGCAACTGCATGGTCATGCTCCCGGTTTTCCAGTAAAATCCACAACTTTTCCAGACTGACTATTTCTAACTTGTCAGCCACCAGTTGTAACTGTCCCTCCCTTTCCTGGATCTTGCCAGTTACGTAGAGGATATCCCCTTCCTTCAAGAACTGCCCTGTCTGTTGGTAGAGTTCCGGAAAGACCGTGACTTCCGATTTATCTTTCATATCGGTCACTTGTAGAAAGGCCATGGGCTGACCCGAATTCTTGGTCCGAATCCGGCGGATAGACTGAACTTGTATCAGGATGGTCACCCGATTTCCAGCCACCAAATCGCCTAAATCGGTCACAGAACGCTGGGTCTCCTGTCGGAGCTTAATCAGAGGATGAGGACTGATACCGATACCTAGCACGGCCTGTTCCAGCTGGTATTTTTCACTATCATTAAAGTCGTCCGACTGGAGCCAGCTATAGGTCTCCTCCGCAAAAAAGCTACCAAAGGCATCTGCAAAGACAAAGAGATTGTCCAGATTTTCTACTATCTTCTTGCGATTGGACTCAAATTCATCAAATAAACCGATGTGAATGAGCGGAGTTAGCAAATCCTTCTTTTTATACTGGGCAGGCAGTTTCAAGATAAAATCTTCGACCGACTTGTAGGGACGGTTTTCAATCAACCAGAGGGAGAAATCCTTGGGCAGGCCCTTGATATTTTTCAAGCCTAGATAAATCTTGGACTTGTCGAACTTGTCATAGTAGGGAATGGTGTTCATCGACAACCTAGCCACCTGAAAGTCAAATTGCAGGGCATCCGTGATATATGTACTGCTAGAGAAATTCAGCATGACATCAAAGAAGATGTCCGGATAGTGGGTCTTGAAATAGGCCATTTGGAAGGCCAGGGCCGAATAGGCGTAGGCATGACTGCGGTTAAATCCATAACCTGCAAACTTGGCCATCATGGCAAAAATCTTCTTGGCCTTGGTTTCCTCATGTCCATTGGCTAGCGCTCCTGCCAGAAAATCCGCCTCCATGGCCTGCATCTCCTCAGCCTTTTTCTTGGACATGGCCCTGCGGAGCAAATCGGCTTTCCCCAGAGTAAACCCAGCATAAACCTGGGCTATCTGCATGACCTGCTCCTGGTAGAGCATAATGCCATAGGTTGGTCGGAGAATGTTTGCAATGGACGAATCCAGCAAATCAATCTCTTCCTGACCTTGCTTGCGTTTGACAAAATTATCGATATAGTCGCTGGCACCTGGTCGGTTGAGACTGGTTGTCGCTACCACATCTTCAAATCGGTTGGGCTTGACCCTCTGGAGGAGATTGATAGCTCCCGGTTGTTCAAACTGGAAGATTCCCTTGGTTTTGCCAGCAGCAAAGAGCGCCAAGGTAGGCGAATCTTCCAGGTCAATACCGGCAATATCAATAGTTTTCCCATATTTATCAGCCACAGCTTGGGCCATTTTTTGGACAAAGGTCAGGTTACGCAGGCCCAAGAAGTCCATTTTCAACAGACCATTGGCCTCGACAGCATGGGCGTCATACTGGGTAATCAGCATGTCCTCACCCATTTTTAGGGGAATTGTATCCGTCAGCTCTTCATCACTCATAACGACACCGGCTGCGTGGATAGAGGTCTGGCGAGGCTGCCCTTCAATCTGCTGGGCAATAGCAAAGGCCTTCTGGTACTCTATTTTACTGTTGATGAGCTGGCGGAAGGAAGCATTGCGCTGATAGGCTGATGCAAGACTGTCTTTAAAAGAAATCTTGCGGGTAATGTTGGTCAACTCGTATTCGGGCGTGCCAAAGCGTTTGAAAACATCCCTTATAGCCTGCTTGGCCCCAAAGGTCGAATAGGTCACAATTTGGGCAGCATGGGTCGAGCCATAACGGTCACGAACATAGTGGATAAAGTCTGGTCGATGAATATCCGGAATATCGATATCAATATCCGGCATGGAATAGCGTTCTTCATTTAGGAACCGTTCGAAGAGCAGATTGTGCTTGACCGGGTCAATGCCTGTGATATTAAGAGCATAGGCCACCAAGCTCCCTACTGCAGACCCCCGTCCCATTCCCATATAGTAGCCCTGGCTACGTCCAAAGCGCAAGAGGTCCCAGACGATAAGGAAATAGTCATCAAAGCCCATCTTGTGAATGACAGCCAATTCCCTATCCAATCGCTCTTGATAAGCCGGCTCAAATAAGCCTTTTTCTCGCAAGCCTGCCTCAGCCTGCTCGCGAAGTTCTTCTACTGCCGACCGTTGTCTGTTGAAACGTGGTAATTTGAGACTTTTGTCCAAATCATAGGAAATACCTTGAACCAGTTTTTCCAGATTGACCACTGCCTGTGGAAAGCGGCTGCTAAACAAGTCTTTCAGACTATCTGCCGATAAAAGGACCTGACCTGGCTCCAAGTCAGGGACTTGGTTGAGCTGGACATTATCCCGAATTGCCCTCAGCACCTGGAGGGCCTGAGCCTGCTCTCGGTCAAACAAACGAACGGGATAGAGAGGCAAGATAGGTTGTGTAAACTCTTGGACAGGTGTTTCCAAGCCCACACCAATATAAAAATCCAGCCCCAGGTCTAACTGGTCAATTCCTGGAAAATAAGGCAGGATAAGGGCCACATCTTGCAGATACTGACGAATGCTCTCAAAATCATCCTGTCCCAGCATCTTGGCCGTTGATATCTTAAGGAGATTGCGATAGCCAGTCGTAGACAGGGCTACTAATTTCGTGGCAATTGGATGCTCATAGCCAGCCAAATCCCAGTCGAACTCACAACCAATGACAGGCTGTAGACCAACTAATTGACAGCTTTCCATAAAACTGTAGGCTGCATAGAGATTATCCCTATCCATCATCCCAATGGTCCGATAGCCCAGCTCTTTGGCCTGCTGGACATAGCGGTCAATGGTGACCATGCTATCCATAAAGGTATAGACGGTTTTGGTATCTAATTGTGCTAGCATGGCTACCTCCTTTTTCTATATTATACCAAAAATTCCTTCTAATTTTTTTCAAAATATCGTCTCTTTTCGCTTGCATTCTTAAAAATATTATTGTATTATGTAATCAGAACAAGAACACAGGGAGCCTGTCTCCCGGAAAGGATTCTCTTATGGCTTGGAAATTTGATAACAACATGCCCATCTATATCCAAATCACCAATACAATTAAATTACAAATTGTAACCAATCAATTAAAACCTGGAGATAAGTTGCCAACCGTGCGGGACCTGGCTGAAATTGCCGGTGTCAACCCAAACACGGTCCAGCGGGCCCTGTCCGACTTGGAGGCAGAAGGTTTTGTCTACTCCGTCCGCACAACAGGCCGCTATGTGACAGACAACCAGGAACTGATTACTCAGACCCGCCTCCACCTGGCGCAAAAGGAATTGGAAAACTTTATCAACAATATGTTGGACCTCGGTTTTAGCCAGGACGAATTGACCGAACGATTGGATGATTATTTGAAAGGAATTAGCTATGAATAACCCATATACTTTAGTCGAACTGCAACAAGTTTCAAAATCTTATGGCGGAGCTGTTGCCCTCAACAATGTCAACCTGAAATTAGGCGCTGGAAAAATCATCGGTCTCCTGGGTCCAAACGGTTCTGGTAAGACCACTCTCATCAAGCTCTTAAACGGTTTGCTCCAGCCTGAATATGGCCAAATCATTATCAACGGCCGCACTCCTTCACCAGAGACCAAGGCTATCGTGTCCTATCTGCCAGATACGACCTATCTGGACGAGCATATGAAGGTTTCAGATGCCCTCACATTCTTCACGGATTTTTACGCAGATTTTGACAAGGAACGGGCCATCCATCTCTTGCAGGACCTAGGAATTGACCTCAACGCCCGCATGAAACACCTGTCAAAAGGAAACAAGGAAAAGGTGCAGTTGATTTTGGTCATGAGCCGCCAGGCCCAGCTCTATGTCTTGGATGAGCCAATCGGTGGTGTAGACCCTGCAGCCCGCGACTACATCCTCACAACCATTGTCAACAACTATTCGCCTACTTCTTCTGTCATCATCTCTACCCACTTGATTTCAGATGTAGAGCAAATTTTGGATGAGGTCATCTTTCTTCATTATGGAAGTGTTATACGTCAAGGAAATGTCGACGATTTGCGGATTGAAACGGGTGAGTCTATCGATCAACTCTTCCGTCAGGATTTCAAAGCTTAGTCAAATAGGAGATAATTATGTTTAAGAAATTGGTAAAATACGAATTCCAATCTGTGGGCAAGTGGTACTTCGGTATCTATGCCGGAACCCTAGCTTTAGCCACTGTGCTTGCTTTTTGGGTACAAGCCATATCCAGCCGTTCTGATCAGCCTGAAATAGCTGAAGGGATTTTCGTGGGATCCGCCTTCATGATTTTCGGTATCCTAGTAGCAGCCCTCTTCCTCTCAACCTTCCTTATGATTATCAATCGTTTCCGGAAAAATGTCTATGGTAGACAGGGCTATTTGACCATGACTTTACCTGTCAATGAGCACCAAATCATCCTCAGCAAGCTCTTTGCCTCTCTGGTTTGGTATCTCTTGTCTGGTATTACAGCCGTTCTTTCCATTGGTATCGTCATAACAGTCCTCCTGATAAACACCGGCGAGGTTCTTCCAGATCTACAAGTTGTTCTGGAACAGATAAATGTGGCATCACTAGCTAGCTACTTAATTGACAGTTTTATCGGTGCCATTACTTGGATTCTGCTTATCTATTTTTCAGTTTCTGTCGGTCAACTCTTCAAGGACCACCGTCTCCTGTTCGCGATTATCACCTATATCGGTATCACAGTCGTGGTCGGCATTTTGACGAATCTGCTGTATTTAAATAATCTGGAAGGAATGTTCGGTTCACCCTTATCACTCTATCCAAACCCAGTAATGGTCCTAATCAACATTATATTGGCCTTCGCCTACTACTTTGGTACCCATTACATCATGACCAAGAAATTGAACCTACAATAAAAAGAAAAACGCTCTCTGCCAGTTACTTTTGTAGCTAGTAGAGAGCCTTATTTTGCAAAAGAAAAAGAACAGTCAATGCTGTTCCTTCATTTCTATACGGAAGACATGGGATTCGAACCCACGCACGCTGTTACACGCCTACCGCGTTTCCAACACGGCCTCTTGAGCCTCTTGAGTAATCTTCCATATATGGAGCTGGTGGGAGTCGAACCCACGTCCAAACACCTGCTAACTTATTCGTCTACAACCATAGGTTATGTCTTGCTTTAACTTGGGCTCGATACATAACTCAAATCCAGACCAAGCGAGTTAGTACATCTCTTTTGGGACAGCCTAACTCAATCCCAACGTAGCTTGTTATTTTAAGACCAATCAGCAAACACAAGCAATTCGCGACTGGTCACGCAGGCAGGTTATTAAGCTGCTAATGCGTAAGTGTTTGTATTTTTTGCAGTTATATTTAACTGGCATTTTTACATCTGCCGATGAGTTGCAGAACAAGCCTCATAATGCCTGTCGAATCCGTAACAACCCCGTAGGTTTGATACTTGGTTAGTATAACAGATTTTAGTAAAAATTGCAAGACTGCAATCGCTTAATTTCATTTTCAAATTTTCTAGAAATATGGTAAAGTAATATCATGTACAAATTCTCTCAAAAAGCCATCCAGGTCCTAAGCGTTCTAACCTTGATTGGAACGGCTGTTTTCCTCTTTTGGCTCTATAAAATCGGGATTCTAAATGACCAAAATATCCTCAGTCACTTCATCAAGAGTCAAGGGGCACTGGGTAGTCTGTCCTTTTTATTGCTACAAATCATTCAGGTTGTTTTCCCTATCATTCCCGGTGGTGTTACTACTGTTGTCGGATTTCTAGTATTTAATTTTTGGTGGGGCTTTTTGCTCAATTACATTGGTATTTTTGTCGGCGGTATTATCCTCTTCTGGTTGGCCAGACGCTACGGCAAAAAATTCTGCCTGCTCTTTATGTCTGAAGAAACCTTCTACAAATATGAAAGCAAGATTGACAACAAGCGCGGTTACGAGATATTCTTTATCCTCTGTATGCTATCGCCCATTTCGCCTGCGGATATCGTTGTCATGATTACAGGATTGACCAGTATGAGCTACCGAAAATTCATTCTCATCACCCTCCTCTGCCGTCCGGTTTCCATCGTTGCCTATAGTTATTTTTGGATTTACGGCAGCCAGTGGTTACAACAATTCTTACAATAAAAAAAATCCTCATCTATGCGTTTAGATGAGGATTTTTTAGTGCTGACCTTAGTTATAAAAGGTTCCATTTTTTGCGTATACTCTGTAAATTCCATCTTTTTGTCGAACAAATCGAAAATCTACGAATGTTTGCTTTGAACCAGATCCATTTTTGTAAAATATTTGAAGTTCTTTCCTTTCTTCGAAAATTCCTCCTCCATAAGCAAACAGAGTAGCTTCATATGGTAGACCTCCCAAAGCAATCACCTCTTCATAGCCCATCCCGCCTTGTCCTGTATTGCTATCTCCCACGATGACTTGCTGAAACACTTCTTTGGTCCACAAATTCGTATTTGGATCTGCTTCCTTGGTCGGGAACTGGTCATCTGGTAAATAAAAGACTTCCTTATTCATTAAATAGTAGTCTGAACCATTTTTATAAAAGACCAATTTAAGGTTTCGCTGGTCTTCATTGATCCCATACTCCATAGCAGCGTAAGTTAAAAATAAGTATTCTTCTGAATATTCGCCGAATCTAGCTGATGAAGGTTTTCCATATTTCTCAATGATATCCGACAAACTATCCCCAGTGGCATCCTCTTTCATCCCAGTTACCAAACTATCATAGTCTTTCAGTGTCCAATTAAAACTAAATTCTTCTTGTGTAGCAGTCAATCCGCGCGTAAAGTCTGTCACGCCTGTGTCACTAGCTTCTGTCCAAGTTTGACTGACCGCTGACGAAAACTGCCGATCCGTACTCACAGAACTTGGAGAATAGGTTGAACACTATTGACAAATAGACCTGTACATGTGCGGTCTACGATCTCTGAAAAGTCCCCAGTCCAAGCGCTCACGCGCTCCCTTGTCCAAATCATAAGTAGCAAGCAAGACAACTTCTTCCTCTCGTCCCGCTTGTTCAATCAATTCACCTGTTTCATCAGTCATAAAGGACGAACCATAAAAACGCAGGCTAGAAGATTGGCCGCCATTTTCTACAGAAGGCCGTACTTTTTCCAAGCCAATTCGATTGGCCGCAATGACAGGTGTGATATTGGCTGCAGCATGACCCTGCATAGTCCGCTGCCAATGACCTTGGCTATCAGTATCCAAAATCGGCTCCGAACCAATAGCTGTTGGGTAAAAGAGTAATTCTGCTCCATTCAGAGCTAGACAGCGAGCCGTTTCTGGAAACCATTGATCCCAGCATATTCCGATACCAAACTTGGCATAACGAGTTTCCCAGACTTTAAATCCAGTATTTCCAGGTGTGAAGTAAAACTTCTCCTGGTAATAATGATCGTCAGGAATATGGGTCTTGCGGTAAACTCCCAAAACTGTCCCATCCGCATCAATAACTGCAATCGAGTTATACAGGCTATTGCCATCCTTTTCATAAAAAGAAACGGGCAAAACCACCTGCAATTCCTTTGCAATAGGAATAAAGTGCTGAACAGCATCATTTTCTTCTACAGACTTGGCATAGTTATAGTAATCATACTGGCGTTCTTGACAAAAATAAGGACGCTCAAAAAGTTCGGGTAGGAGGATAATCTGCGCTCCCTGATTAGCAGCCTGTCTGACCAAACGCTCTGCGGTCGCCAGATTTCCCTCAAGATCCTGACTACACTGCATCTGAACAGCTGCAACAGTAACATTTCTCATATTATTTATCCTTTTCATAAATTCTTTATGGGAGATAGAATGTTCCTGAGATAAGGAAAGACGGTACAGGCTATACTAGAGTATGCCAAACCGACTTGACGCAATATCAGGGACATTTAGCCCCATAAAGAGGAATTTGCTGGGTAATACAATGAACATTCCCACCCCCAAGTAGGATGTCGCGAGCTGGAATGCCGACGACTTTTCTGGTTGGAAAAAGCTGCGCTAGGAAATGCAGTGCCTGCGCATCATGCTCATCATCAAACTGGGGCACCAGAACCGCACCGTTGCTGACGTAGAAATTCACATAGGAAGCCGCCAAACGTTCGCCAGCTGTCCGTACTTCTTCCCCCGCTTCATAAACATAGCCTGGCAAGTCCTCTTCTGTTACTAGAATTGGATACTTGGGGATAGGCAGTTTATGGACGATCAACTTTCTGCCCTTGGCATCCACTTGCTTTTCCAAGTAGTCCAAATCAGCTTTGGACATGGCATATTGGGGGTCTGCCTCATCATCCGTCCAAGCTAAAACTATCTCGGCTGGACCAACAAAGGCCGCAACATTGTCCACGTGTTCATTGGTTTCATCTTTGTAGATACCATAAGGCAACCAAAGGACCTTTTCAGCACCTAAGCAGTCTAAGAGAACCTGTTCAATCTGGTCCTTGGTCAGATGGGGATTACGGCCTGGGCTGAGTAAACAGGATTCGGTCACCATGATAGTTCCTTCACCGTCACTGTGAATGGCTCCGCCCTCAAGAACAAAGGGATGGGCATCATAGACAGGCAAATCGAGAGCCTGACTAAAGCGGCTGGCCACCTGATCATCTGCCTCATAATCCTGATAAAGACCATCATAGCTTCCGCCCCATGCGTTAAAAGCCCAATCGACAGACAAAGCTCTGCCATTTTCATGGACCAAAACCGTCGGACCTGTGTCACGCGCCCAAGCATCATTTGTTGGAATATCTAGGTAAGTGATGCCATCACCCAGCATAGACTGGGCTTCTTGACGATGTACTTCATCGACCAAGAGATAGACCTGCTCGCTTTCAGCAATGCTTTTAATAACCTGGCTAAAGGATTTTTTTGCCCCCTGACCATCAAAGGGCCAGGATCCTGGACGGGTCGGCCACACCATGAGGGTTCCATGATGGGGCTCATACTCAGCAGGCATGCGGTAACCCGCTGCTTTTGGACTTTCTATCATGATAACCTCCCCTTGAAATCTTCATAACCAAAGCTTTTGATAATCCGACAGTCGCCTGTCTGATCCATCAAGACCAGACTTGGCAGACCGATGCCGTTGAAGGTATTATTTTTAACAAAAGAATAGATTGCCATGTCCTCAAAATAGAGTTTGTCACCAATCTCCACAGGCTTTTCAAAGGAATAATCGCCGATGATGTCGCCCGTCAGACAGGTATTGGAAGACAGTCGGTAAGTATAGGCCTTTTCACCAGCCTCAAAGCCATGGCGAAGCGGTGGGCGATAGGGCATTTCCAAGACATCTGGCATGTGACAGGTAGCTGATGCGTCTAATACTAGCGTTTCAATACCATTTTCGACAATGTCTAAAACTTCTGTCACCAAATAGCCTGCATTGAGAGCAATGGCTTCTCCTGGCTCGATATAGACTTCCAGCCCATATTTTTCCTGCATGTACTGGATAGAGGAAATCAGCAAGTCCAGATCATAATCTTCTCTGGTCACATGATGGCCTCCGCCCATATTGAGCCATTTAATACGGTGTAGATAGGGGCCGAATTTGTCCTCAACAGACTCCAAGGTGGTTTTCAAATCATCGGAATTTTGCTCGCAGAGAGTATGGAAATGCAGGCCATCCACCAAGTCTAGCAGGTCTTCTGAAAACTGACTGATACGGACACCAAAACGAGAGCCTGTTGCACAGGGGTCGTAAAGGGCATGCTCGTCTTGAGTGGAGCATTCTGGATTGATCCGCAGGCCGACACTAACTCCAGCTGCTCGGCATTTGTCCACGTGCTTGCGGAGTTGGCGCTCTGAATTGAAGACAATGTGGTCTGCAATTTCCAAAATCTCCTCCAAATCCGCATCCTTGAAGGCTGGAGCAAAAACATGGACTTCACCACAAAATTCCTCACGACCGAGCCTAGCTTCATAAAGTCCTGATGCGGTGGTTCCAGCTAGGTATTGGCTAATCAGCGGATAGGTGGCATACATGGAAAAGGCTTTTTGGGCCAAAAGTACCTTACAGCCTGTGCGGTCTTGGACAGACTTGAGAATTTCTAAATTGTTGACCAGCTTTGCTTCGTCAATGACATAGGCTGGCGTTGGGACTTGATCAATTCTCATCTAGTCCACCAATACTGGATTTTCTACTACCTGCCAAGGCAATCCATATTGGTTAAGCAGGTCCATAAATGGATCTGGATCCAATTCTTCCAAGTTGTAAACGCCTGGTTTCTTCCAGGTTCCATCCATGACAAGCTTGGTTCCAATCATAGCTGGTACGCCAGTTGTGTAAGAAATAGCCTGTGAACCAACTTCCTTGTAACATTCCTGGTGGTCACAAACATTGTAAATGTAGATAGTTTTCTCTACACCGTCTTTGACACCAGTGAAAATACAACCAATATTGGTTTTCCCAACAGTACGTGGACCTAGGCTAGCTGGGTCTGGCAATAATGCTTTGAGGAATTGGATAGGCACTACTTCTTGTCCATTAAAGTTGATTGGATCCGTACGCAAGAGACCAACATTTTCCAAACATTTCATATGGGTCAAGTAGGATTGACCGAAGGTCATGAAGAAGCGGATGCGTTTGACACCTGGAATATTCTTAGCCAGCGACTCGATTTCTTCGTGATGGAGGAGGTACATATCTTTTTGACCCACTTCTGGGAAATCGTACTCTCGCTTGATCGACATGGCTTCAACTTCCACCCATTTGCCATTTTCCCAGTAGGAACCTGGTGCTGAAACCTCACGCAAGTTGATTTCTGGGTTGAAGTTGGTCGCAAATGGATAACCGTGGTCTCCACCGTTACAGTCTAGGATGTCGATGTAATGAATTTCATCAAAATAATGCTTGAGTGCGTAGGCTGAAAATACGCTGGTCACCCCTGGATCAAATCCGGACCCCAAAAGTGCTGTCAGCCCTGCTTTTTCAAAACGCTCCTTATAAGCCCACTGCCATGAGTAGTCAAAGTAGGCTGTGAAGCCTTCTTCTGCACAGCGTTTTTCGTAGATAGCCCGCCATTCTGGATCCTCTGTGTCCTCGGACTCGTAGTTGGCGGTGTCGATGTAGTCCACACCTGTCGCCAAGCAGGCATCCATGATGGTCAAGTCTTGGTAAGGCAGGGCAACGTTTAAGACAGCTTTTGGCTGGTAGCTTTCAATCAAGGCAATCACTTCTTCCACCTTGTCCGCATCTACTTGGGCAGTTTCGATTTTTACGGCTGTTTTTTCTTCCAAAACAGCCTTCAAATCATCACACTTGGACTTGGTCCGGCTGGCAATCATGACTTCCTTGAAGGTATCTTCTGCCTGACAAACCTTGCTGATGGCAACCTGAGCAACTCCACCACAACCAATCACTAACAAACGACTCATTATTTTTTCTCCTCTTCTTCTAAAATATCTTCGACATAGCGGGGCAAGAGAAATGCTCCAATATGTAAGTTTGCGGTATAGTATTCTGTGAAAAGCTGACGCGCCTTCCATTTTTCCTTATCATAATCTTCAATGGGATGGTATTTTTTAGAGGCAAAGCCAAATAACCAATAGCCTGCCGCAGATGTCGGAATATGGGCCTGATAGACTCGGCTGATAGGGAAGGATTGGGCCGCCTTTCTGTGCATAGAACGAAAAGCAGACTCATCTTCGTCATAAAATGGCGAACCATGTTGGTAAACCATGATCCCATCTTCCTTCAAAGCTCGGTAGGCATTACCATAAAATTCCTTGGTAAAGAGTCCTTCCGTATGCCCAAATGGATCAGTCGCATCATTGATGATGATGTCATATTCATTTTCACAGTTGCGCAAGAACCGCAGGCCGTCCTGCAAATAAACCTCTACACGCTCATCTTCAAGTCCTGATGCATAGTCTGGGAAATACTGACGACACACTTCAACCAATAACTCATCCGGCTCTACTACATCAATACGTTCGATTTCAGGATACATACTGAGAACTTGGGCAACACCACCATCTCCCCCACCCAGAATCAAGATTTTCTTGGGATTGGGATGAACTGCCATGGGCACATGAACAGCCATCTCGTTGTAGACAAAATCATCTGCGTCTGAAAAGAGAACCCGACCATTAAGGGTCAAAATCTTTCCAAAGGCTGGCGAGTCCAACACAGCTATATCTTGGTATTCGCTTTTTCCAGCATAAAGTTGTTGGCTGGTCCGAATGGACAATTTTACATCTGGCGTTTGAACTTCTGAAAACCACATTTCCATCTTTAACCCTCCTTAATGACATTGATGAAATTAATATCTGGATCTTCTGTACCTTGGACGGAGCAACCACGCTCCTTGGCAAAGATGATGTAGTCAACAATTTCTTGGGTCACTCGTTCACCTGGAGCTAAAAGCGGAATACCAGGCGGATAGCACATGACAAATTCCCCACAGACCTGACCAACTGCTTCTTGCAGGGAACGGCTTTCCCGCTCTGCATAAAAGGCTTGCTGCGGTGACAAAACCAGCTGCGGCTGGATGTACTCCCCTGAAATCAAATCCGAACCATCGCGTGAGTAAAGACGCTTGATGTCAGCCAATGCTCCCACCAGCCGCTCAATGTCCTGCAAGCGGTCACCGATTGAAATATAGGCCAAGATATTGCCAATGTCGCCAAATTCAATCTGGATGTCGTACTCATCCCGCAACAAATCATAGACTTCAATCCCTGTCAGACCAATGCCCTGCGTATAGATGGAGAGCTTGGTGACATCGAAATCATGCACCGTTTTACCATCGATCAATTCTTTTGAATAGGCATAGTAGCCACCGATAGCGTTGATTTCACGGCGAGCATACTCAGACATTTCAATGACTTTTTCAAAAGATTCTTTGCCACGAAGGGCCAGATTTCTCCTTGAAATATCCAAACTAGCCAGCAAGAGATAGGAGGCAGATGTAGACTGGGTCAGATTGATAATCTGGCGGACATACTCCACATTCATATCAGGACCGACCAATAGGAGCGAGCTCTGGGTCAGGCTGCCACCTGATTTGTGCATGGAAACAGCTGCCATATCAGCCCCAACATCCATAGCCGCCTCTGGCAATTTTTCCGAAAAATGCAAATGCGCACCATGGGCCTCGTCCACCAATACTTTCATGCCTGCTGCATGAGCTTTCTCAGTCAAGGTACGCAGGTCTGAGCAGATACCATAGTAGGTCGGATTGTTGATCAAGACAGCAACCGCATCAGGATGCTCAGAAATCGCCCGTTCAAAGGCATCATTTTCCAAGGAAAGAGCAATGCCAATCCGTGACTCCACGCTCATATCCACATAGACAGGGATGGCACCACAGAGAACTAGGGCATTGAGGGCTGACTTGTGGACATTTCGAGGGAGGATGATTTTATCGCCTGCCTTACAGGTCGCCAGAATCATGGTCTGGACGGAAGAGGTAGTCCCTCCAACCATGAGAAAGGCATGACTGGCACCAAAGGCTTCTGCCGCCAATTCCTCGGCCTCCCGGATAATGGACACAGGATGCCCTAAGTTATCCAAGGGTTTCATGGAATTGACATCAATCCCCACGCATTTTTCGCCAAGTAGTTCTACTAATTCAGGATTTCCCCGACCCCGTTTGTGTCCAGGCACATCAAAGGGAACAATCCGTTTTCGGCGTAACTGTACCAATCCCTGATAAATAGGGGCTTGGTGTTGATTTTTCATATTGAAAAACTCCTTTGCTTGATGGAACTCCTACCCCTTTTTAAACAAGTAAAAAGAGCAGGGTTCATCCTGCTCTACAATCCAAATTGACGTTTTTTATTCTTCTCTTGAGTTTATGTGCCTACCGTTTCCTACTCTCCAGTGCAAATATATACGTACTTTATTGACCGTTTCACAAGATGACGTGTGCTTTCACCACACTGACAAAATTAGAAATTAGGAAATTCTTCCCAACATCAACTTATAAAATGTAGGCTTTTAACCCTATCAATAATGTGACTTACGCCACGCTTCGGCATTCGACCCGCCTGTCCGTAGGCTTTGGTTATGATCAATAGCAGAGCTACTGATCCCATATAGGTCTGATATTTGCTAGAATAGCTATAATAACTTTTCCTAGGCATGATAAGTGTACCATCATTCCTACTATTTAGCAAGAACTTTTTGATAGTTTCAACAAAATTATCAAAAAAATCCGGCTCTATAATTTCTGTAGTGGGTAAATCCACTGTAGAGATTATGGAGCCTTTTTGAGTGTAGAAAAAAAGTCCCATATGACCTATAATGAAAAGCGACTAAACAACTCATTAGAAAGGGTTCATATGGAACAGCTTTATCATACCACAGAACTAATCGGAATCAAAGACAAAAACATCAAAATTCTCTTCATTTTGAAACATCAGACCCATCTAGAAATCAGGGCAAAGCTAGATTACGACAGCCCTGGTTGTCCTCATTGCCAAGGAAAGTGTATCAAGTACGACTTTCAAAAGTCGTCAAAGATTCCGATTTTGGATTGCCAGGGCTTTCCGACCCTCCTCTTGCTTAAGAAACGACGGTTTCAATGCAAATCTTGCCAAAAAGTGACTGTATCTGAGACACCTCTAGTCAAGAAAAACTGTCAGATTTCCCAACCTATTTGGGAGAAAATCACACAACTCCATACAGAAAACATGACCAATATAGCCATCGCTAGGAGACTACATATCTCCGTGTCAGTTGTCCAGAGGAAACTGGCTCAATTTCAATTTGAGCATGATTTTATGAAATTACCAAAAGTCTTGAGCTGGGATGAATTTAGTCGGAACAAGGGAAAACTCGCCTTTATTGCTCAGGATTTTGAGACGAGATCGATTGTGAC
>NZ_JBIMJQ010000049.1:0-4124 GCF_043674215.1 Streptococcus sp. A22 | reverse complement strand
GACTTTAGTGACGGTCAAGTGCTTTGGTGAAGGACGGATGCCCATTGATATGAGTCGCTATTTCTCAACTCCTGAACCAACAGTTGAAAATAGCCTAACCCTATAAGGAGGTGCCTATGCTTGAGGTATATCTAGGAAATAATGTCAATACAAATCAAGACTTACTAACCATTTTGACGACCTATGGAGTGGCTTATCGTTGTACAAAAGCATGTGATGTTAACCGTGAAATCTTACTGTCACTCTTTGCCAAAACCACGGATTGTTTTGAGTTGCTGTCGCCACGATTTCTTCGCTTTAAACGTCAATATTCGATAAGTTTGAATGAGATGATTCAGCTCATTCTCCAAAAGCCAGACCAAAACCTTCGTCTGCCTCTCATTGTCTGTCAGAATCACGTCTATCCAGCTATTGGACTAGACGAAGTACGAACTTTTCTTCCCAGACAGGTAAAAGAAGAGCTGTTTCAGGCCAGTCTGATGAAACAAGTGACAGGGTAGGTGTGAAGATGAATGAACGATTTTGGGACAATTTAGAAATCATTCTGGCAGAAAAAGACCTCACTTGGGCAGAACTAGCTCGCAAAGTATTTAACGGTCAATATGTTTATCCAAGTGAGTTTAATCGCCTCTATCAAAAATTGCGACATTACAAATCCAATCGTCTGATGCCACAAACAAGATGGGTTGAGCGTATTGTTCTAGTCTTAGATATTGATTATGAAGATTTATTTAAGAGGTGACAATGATAAGGATAGTGTTGTTTTATCTAGCCATACAGCTTAATGGACTTCTGGTGAGTTTATACCTACAAGAGTATATGACGATTGAGGGTGTAGTCTTGCTACAATTGGTCCTATTAAGTGTGACTTGCTTAGAGATTGCCCGTCATAAAACTGTTCAATTAAAAATTGTGGGCGTACAAAATCGCCTAAGTTGGTTGCTTCTTGGCTTTGTGGCTATGGTTGCTTTTGCAGTCTTCATCAGCTTCCTATTTCCAGGTCAGACTAGGAATCAAGCGGTATTGGTACAAGTAGGAAAACAGGTTCCTCCTATTATCTTTTTATTGTTTCTGGTCAATGCAAGTATCCTTGAAGAGATTGTTTATAGGCAATTGCTGTGGGAAAAATTGACATTCCCTTTTGTACAAATAGGCGTGACCAGTTTTCTCTTTGTTCTATCCCATGGCCCCAATCAGTTAGGGAGTTGGCTCATGTATAGCTGTCTTGGCTTGACCTTGGCTGCTGTTCGATTGAAAACTGATTGTATGACGGCAATCATCTTACATTTACTTTGGAATAGTTTGGCTTATGTCGTAACTTTCTTGTGATACCAAAATCAAGAGTGTTTCCGTATTATGGAAACACCTTATGTTTGAGAGGGAATCGAAAAAAAGAGGAGGTCACCATGTCATCTGAACAACAAGAACGTCAAGCGATGCAATACGTGGAAAGAAGTAGTTTATTGACAGTTAGAACCCTCTTAAAGCTCTTAGAATGGTCGGCTAGGCAAGCCTTAGCTCAAGATTCAGCTTATAAGATTGGGGTTCAAAAACTGGAAGAACTCCTTCAAAGTCCTTATGCCATTGAAGCGATTGATGTTAGTAAAGACATTCTAGATAAGCCAATCGATGTGGAGAAATTTAAGGAGTTGATGGAGTCAGAAAAACTGCCAATCGCAATTAGTTGGCAAAAAGACTATCTCTACTTTTATGCCAAGGATAAGACCTTGCTCGATCATCACTTGGATGAATTGTTGAAGAAACTGATGTCTAATCCAGAGAAGCTAGAAGGTTTAACCTTTGATAAAACCTTGGACCAAGAGATAGAACTGGCCAAAGAGAAAATTAGAGTGATAGAACCTTCGGCAGTCAAAACCAAGGAGGTGACCTTGTAATGTATTCCAGGCAAAAAGCATTTGTCTTTGGACTCTTGGGTCTCGCCTTTGGCTATTTCTGCCATCGTCTAACCCTACTCTATGATAGTTTAACCAATGCCCCACCTATGGAACGTATTGCCTACCTCTTAGGAGAGGGGTTAAATAAGGTTTTCAATCCTTTATGGCTATTTTCCTTTACTCAAAAATCTTTTCTTGCCTTTATCCTTGGGGTTCTAACGATGACGCTAGTCTATCTTTATGTATCGACAGGACAGAAGGTCTATCGAGAAGGGGAAGAATACGGTTCTGCACGATTTGGAACCAGTAAGGAAAAGCGGAACTTTTACAGTAAGAATCCTTTCAATGACACGATTTTGGCTCGTGATGTTCGTCTAACCTTGTTGGAAAAGAAGAAACCCCAGTTTGACCGAAATAAAAATTTGATTGTCATTGGGGGTTCTGGGGCAGGTAAGACCTTTCGCTTTGTTAAACCCAACCTTATCCAACTTAACTGTTCCAATATTGTCGTAGATCCTAAAGACCATTTGGCCGAGAAGACAGGTAAACTCTTTTTGGAAAACGGTTATCAGGTCAAGGTTTTAGACTTGGTTAATATGACCAATTCAGACGGTTTTAATCCCTTTCGTTATGTAGAAACAGAGAATGATTTGAACCGCATGTTAACGGTCTATTTTAACAATACCCGTGGATCTGGTTCACGCAGTGATCCATTTTGGGACGAGGCTTCCATGACATTGGTGAGAGCTATTGCCTCTTATTTGGTGGATTTTTACAATCCACCAGGAAGTTCCAAGCAAGAGCAGGAAGCAAGACGTAAGCGTGGCCGTTATCCAGCCTTTTCTGAGATTGGGAAACTCATCAAACTCTTATCAAAGGGAGATAATCAGGACAAAAGTGTTCTTGAAGTCCTGTTTGAAGATTACGCTAAAAAATACGGTCACGAGAACTTTACCATGCGAAATTGGGCAGATTTCCAAAACTATAAGGATAAGACCTTGGATTCGGTGATTGCGGTCACAACAGCTAAATTTGCCCTCTTTAATATCCAATCGGTGATTGATTTGACGCAAAGAGACACTATGGATTTGAAAACGTGGGGCACTCAAAAGACCATGGTCTATCTTGTTATTCCAGACAATGATACGACCTTTCGTTTCCTATCTGCTTTATTTTTCTCTACGGTTTTCTCCACTTTGACCAGGCAGGCTGATGTTGACTTTAAAGGGCAACTGCCGATTCATGTTAGAAGCTATCTGGATGAGTTTGCGAATGTCGGAGAAATCCCAGACTTTGCCGAACAAACCTCAACAGTTCGCTCTAGGAATATGAGTCTAGTTCCAATCTTGCAAAATATTGCTCAACTCCAAGGACTTTATAAGGAAAAAGAGGCTTGGAAAACCATACTGGGGAACTGTGACAGCCTCCTCTATTTGGGTGGAAATGACGAGGAAACTTTCAAATTTATGAGTGGTCTTCTAGGCAAACAAACCATTGATGTCAGAAGCACCAGTCGTTCTTTTGGGCAGACTGGCTCAAGTTCCACCTCTCACCAGAAAATTGCTCGTGACTTGATGACGGCTGATGAAGTAGGGAATATGAAAAGAGATGAATGCCTCGTACGCATTGCAGGAGTTCCTGTTTTTCGAACCAAGAAATATTTTCCACTTAAACATAGGAATTGGAAATGGCTTGCGGATAAGGAAACCGATGTACGCTGGTGGCACTATCATATCAATCCCCTAACCGCTGAGGAAGAGGTAGATTTGTCAGGCTATAAAATAAGGGATTTAAGCACAGAAACAACACTACATTAATAGAAATGAGGAATTATATGAATCAAAAACTAACAGGCTTTGTTTACGGAGTGGACGCCAGCTCCATGTTCTCTCAAGCCATGTCTCTATTACAAAAAGGTTTGATTGCAGTAGGAGCCTTTCTTGTTGTCATGGGCATTATCAACCTTTCAACCAACATTAAAGATGGTGGGCCAGGTGTCCGAAATGCCATTCTAGAAATTGTTGGTGGGGTCATGGTGGGAGCCGCTGGTGCTTTTGTGACTCAGATTACCATTTAGGGGAGGACTGCACATGACATGATAATGAATTTTACGTCACCTTTTGTATTTCTAGCCTCAGAAAAAGTATCTAGCGATAGCCTTTTTGAAGGGTTTCAAGTGGATTTAGAATCAACCGCCAACTTGGTTAAGTCACTAGCGGACTTTAATCC
>NZ_JBIMJQ010000048.1:0-4161 GCF_043674215.1 Streptococcus sp. A22 | reverse complement strand
AAAAAACAATAAACGGATAAGCCAGAGTGCTTAGTCGGACAAACTAATTTTAATGAGAGTTTGATCCTGGCTCAGGACGAACGCTGGCGGCGTGCCTAATACATGCAAGTAGAACGCTGAAGGAGGGAGCTTGCTTCTTCCGGATGAGTTGCGAACGGGTGAGTAACGCGTAGGTAACCTGCCTCATAGCGGGGGATAACTATTGGAAACGATAGCTAATACCGCATAACAGTATTTACCGCATGGTAGATGCTTGAAAGGAGCAACTGCTTCACTATGAGATGGACCTGCGTTGTATTAGCTAGTTGGTGGGGTAAAGGCCCACCAAGGCGACGATACATAGCCGACCTGAGAGGGTGATCGGCCACACTGGGACTGAGACACGGCCCAGACTCCTACGGGAGGCAGCAGTAGGGAATCTTCGGCAATGGGGGCAACCCTGACCGAGCAACGCCGCGTGAGTGAAGAAGGTTTTCGGATCGTAAAGCTCTGTTGTAAGAGAAGAACTGTGAGAAGAGTGGAAAGTTTCTCACTTGACGGTATCTTACCAGAAAGGGACGGCTAACTACGTGCCAGCAGCCGCGGTAATACGTAGGTCCCGAGCGTTGTCCGGATTTATTGGGCGTAAAGCGAGCGCAGGCGGTTTGATAAGTCTGAAGTAAAAGGCTGTGGCTTAACCATAGTACGCTTTGGAAACTGTCAAACTTGAGTGCAGAAGGGGAGAGTGGAATTCCATGTGTAGCGGTGAAATGCGTAGATATATGGAGGAACACCGGTGGCGAAAGCGGCTCTCTGGTCTGTAACTGACGCTGAGGCTCGAAAGCGTGGGGAGCGAACAGGATTAGATACCCTGGTAGTCCACGCCGTAAACGATGAGTGCTAGGTGTTGGGTCCTTTCCGGGACTCAGTGCCGCAGCTAACGCATTAAGCACTCCGCCTGGGGAGTACGACCGCAAGGTTGAAACTCAAAGGAATTGACGGGGGCCCGCACAAGCGGTGGAGCATGTGGTTTAATTCGAAGCAACGCGAAGAACCTTACCAGGTCTTGACATCCCTCTGACCGCCCTAGAGATAGGGTTTCTCTTCGGAGCAGAGGTGACAGGTGGTGCATGGTTGTCGTCAGCTCGTGTCGTGAGATGTTGGGTTAAGTCCCGCAACGAGCGCAACCCCTATTGTTAGTTGCCATCATTTAGTTGGGCACTCTAGCGAGACTGCCGGTAATAAACCGGAGGAAGGTGGGGATGACGTCAAATCATCATGCCCCTTATGACCTGGGCTACACACGTGCTACAATGGCTGGTACAACGAGTCGCAAGTCGGTGACGGCAAGCTAATCTCTTAAAGCCAGTCTCAGTTCGGATTGTAGGCTGCAACTCGCCTACATGAAGTCGGAATCGCTAGTAATCGCGGATCAGCACGCCGCGGTGAATACGTTCCCGGGCCTTGTACACACCGCCCGTCACACCACGAGAGTTTGTAACACCCGAAGTCGGTGAGGTAACCTTTTAGGAGCCAGCCGCCTAAGGTGGGATAGATGATTGGGGTGAAGTCGTAACAAGGTAGCCGTATCGGAAGGTGCGGCTGGATCACCTCCTTTCTAAGGAAACGGAACCTGTACGTTAGTCTTCTTTAATTTTGAGAGGTTTTGTTAAAAACCTACCCAAGACACATAAGGTGTACGGGGCCTTAGCTCAGCTGGGAGAGCGCCTGCTTTGCACGCAGGAGGTCAGCGGTTCGATCCCGCTAGGCTCCATTAACAACGGAAGTTGTTAAACTTGTCCATTGAAAATTGAATATCTATCAAACATTCCTTTATGTATGAAAGTACATATAGAAATAGTAACAAGAAAATAAACCGAAAACGCTGTGAATATTTAATGAGTTTAATTAAGTTACGAAGACGTTAAAGAAAACGTATGATTTTAGGAAATCATCGCAGTAGTCTTAGGACTACAAGAGGATTTATCTAAATCACTAGTTTTCTAGTCTGAGTACAATTTCTAATTTTTGAAAAAAATTAGGTTAATAAGGTTAAGTTAATAAGGGCGCACGGTGGATGCCTTGGCACTAGAAGCCGATGAAGGACGTGACAAACGACGAAATGCTTTGGGGAGCTGTAAGTGAGCGTAGATCCAGAGATGTCCGAATGGGGGAACCCGGCAGGTTGATGCCTGTCATCACTAGTTGTTAAGACTAGTAGAAGGAAGACGCAGTGAACTGAAACATCTAAGTAGCTGCAGGAAGAGAAAGCAAAAGCGATTGCCTTAGTAGCGGCGAGCGAAACGGCAGGAGGGCAAACCGAAGAGTTTACTCTTCGGGGTTGTAGGACTGCAATGTGGACTTAAAGAGTATAGACGAAGATTCTGGGAAGGGTCGCCAAAGAGAGTAACAGCCTCGTAGTCGAAATAGTCTTTATACCTAGCAGTATCCTGAGTACGGCGAGACACGCGAAATCTCGTCGGAATCTGGGAGGACCATCTCCCAACCCTAAATACTCTCTAGTGACCGATAGTGAACCAGTACCGTGAGGGAAAGGTGAAAAGCACCCCGGAAGGGGAGTGAAATAGAACCTGAAACCGTGTGCCTACAACAAGTTCGAGCCCGTTAATGGGTGAGAGCGTGCCTTTTGTAGAATGAACCGGCGAGTTACGTTATGATGCGAGGTTAAGTTGAAGAGACGGAGCCGTAGGGAAACCGAGTCTTAATAGGGCGCATTAGTATTATGACGTAGACCCGAAACCATGTGACCTACCCATGAGCAGGTTGAAGGTGCGGTAAGACGCACTGGAGGACCGAACCAGGGCACGTTGAAAAGTGCTTGGATGACTTGTGGGTAGCGGAGAAATTCCAAACGAACTTGGAGATAGCTGGTTCTCTCCGAAATAGCTTTAGGGCTAGCGTCGACATTAAGAATCTTGGAGGTAGAGCACTGTTTGGATGAGGGGGCCATCTCGGTTTACTGATTTCAGATAAACTCCGAATGCCAATGATTTATGGTCGGCAGTCAGACTGCGAGTGCTAAGATCCGTAGTCGAAAGGGAAACAGCCCAGACCACCAGCTAAGGTCCCAAAATATATGTTAAGTGGAAAAGGATGTGGGGTTGCACAGACAACTAGGATGTTAGCTTAGAAGCAGCTATTCATTCAAAGAGTGCGTAATAGCTCACTAGTCGAGTGACCCTGCGCCGAAAATGTACCGGGGCTAAAACATATTACCGAAGCTGTGGATACCACAATGTGGTATGGTAGGAGAGCGTTCTATAGGCGATGAAGGTGTACCGTGAGGAGCGCTGGAGCGTATAGAAGTGAGAATGCCGGTATGAGTAGCGCAAGATGGGTGAGAATCCCATCCACCGTAAGACTAAGGTTTCCAGGGGAAGGCTCGTCCGCCCTGGGTTAGTCGGGACCTAAGGAGAGACCGAAAGGTGTATCCGATGGACAACAGGTTGATATTCCTGTACTAGAGTATGAAGTGATGGAGGGACGCAGTAGGCTAACTAAAGCGGGCGATTGGAAGAGCCCGTCTAAGCAGTGAGGTGTGATATGAGTCAAATGCTTGTATCTGTAACATTGAGCTGTGATGGGGAGCGAAGTTTAGTAGCGAAGTTAGTGACGTCACACTGCCGAGAAAATCTTCTAGCGTTGTATCATACTCTACCCGTACCGCAAACCGACACAGGTAGTCGAGGCGAGTAGCCTCAGGTGAGCGAGAGAACTCTCGTTAAGGAACTCGGCAAAATGACCCCGTAACTTCGGGAGAAGGGGTGCTGTCTTAAAGGCAGCCGCAGTGAATAGGCCCAAGCAACTGTTTATCAAAAACACAGCTCTCTGCTAAATCGTAAGATGATGTATAGGGGGTGACGCCTGCCCGGTGCTGGAAGGTTAAGAGGAGGGTTTAGCGTAAGCGAAGATCTGAATTGAAGCCCCAGTAAACGGCGGCCGTAACTATAACGGTCCTAAGGTAGCGAAATTCCTTGTCGGGTAAGTTCCGACCCGCACGAAAGGCGTAATGATTTGGGCACTGTCTCAACGAGAGACTCGGTGAAATTTTAGTACCTGTGAAGATGCAGGTTACCCGCGACAGGACGGAAAGACCCCATGGAGCTTTACTGCAGTTTGATATTGAGTATCTGTACCACATGTACAGGATAGGTAGGAGCC
>NZ_JBIMJQ010000047.1:0-4607 GCF_043674215.1 Streptococcus sp. A22 | reverse complement strand
TGAGTTAGAGATTTCACGGAACGTAACAATTAAGGATAAATTGGGATTACTACAAAAATTATACTCATTAGATCCAAAAGATAGATTTGAGATTATCCTGCAATTACATGGGTTAGACGCCTACCCTATCAATGAAAAGGGGCAAATTGTAGATAGTAAAGGTAATGTTGTCGGTAGCGAATACTTAACATCTAATGCCTACAAGCATCTACTTTCATCGGCTGGAGGTATAGTATCGTTCCGCATTTTACAAACCCAATGGTCTGGTGGAGGTATTAATTCTGATGAAGAACTTTTCCTTGATGTTGCTCAAAGCTATGTGATTGGACAATCCATGGTAGATGCGGCTAAGGCGGGTTTGGATGAGATGACCGCTCTCAAGACTAAGGCAGATGCAGAGGTAGAATCTATTTGGTCCAAGGTTGATTTTTCTATCTACTCTGAGTTGTCAGCTTGGGAAGTCAGAGATATCTTTGCTTCACATGGTGTGACTCACCAAGAAATTGTAAGTGACTTTCATGATTATACGCAGAAAAAAGTCAAGAAGATGGAAAAACTGTCTACGGCATTTGACACCTTAAAAACCAAGCTAGATGAGGCTGTTGAGTCAAAGAAAGCTTTAGATGGTAAATTGGCAGGAGAGTTTAGCGCATGGCACGAGAGTCTGTAGAAGAACGAACACTTATTATCCGTCAAAAAGAGCGTGAATTGATGGAAAAAGAAGAAGGTTATTATCGTCATAAACGACTACTGGAAGAACGCTCGGTTGATGTAGACGACCGCCACCGTCGACTCTCTCATTTACTGGAACAGGAGAGAGAAAAGATGAGCTTGCTTCTGAATCGCTATCAAGCTCATCCTGATGAAGCCAGTGATTTTTATCGAGACCTTCAAGGATTAGCAGAAGCATCAGAACAGGTCTATAGGCAATCGATTCAAAACTTAGAGGAAGAAAAGCAAGCAGCAATGCGTCGTTTCCATTTAGAAAAATATCAACTAGAGACAGAATTACAAGGTTTGAGGAGGGAAGAAGATGACGACACTAACTAGTTACTATACACAAGATGATAGTGATGCGGAATTGCGTGAGCTTATTCGCTCATTGCAAAAGCGTGCTGCCCATGTCCAAGCCAGTTTGATTCGTGGTGATTATAAGAAGGTCAAAAAACAGTTTAAGGCAGATGGCAAGGATATTGTTTTGAACACACAGACGGCTTTGAACACTATCAATTCTCAGATTGATACAGCTATTAGAGGTCAAGCAGGGACGGCACTCCAACAAACCGTTGAGGAGACTCTGCCAAAGTATGAAGATGTTTTTTAATAATAGGTATAAGGCTTCAAAATTGGGGCCTTTTCTTTTGTCCTAAAGGAGGTGAGTATGTGGCACAAAGAGGACGCAAACCAGAACCAACACCTCTAAAGCTCTTAGAGGGAAACCCAGGCAAACGCCCTCTGCCACAGGGGGAGGTTAGACCAGTCTCAAAAGCCCCACGTTGCCCACAGTGGCTTGAAGATGATGCAAAGAAGGAGTGGAAACGGATGGGAAAAATTCTCGAACAGATAGGAATTTTGACCGAAATGGACATGACTGCATTTGCAGGTTATTGTCAAGCTTACGCTCGCTGGAAAGAGGCAGAAGAGTTCCTTTCCAAGCATGGCTCCATTATCAAAACTCCTAATGGCTATCTCCAACAAGTCCCTCAAGTCTCTATCAGCCAGACCAACCTCAAAATCATGCTTAAATTCTGTGAACAATTTGGTTTGACACCTTCGGCACGAAACCGATTAGCTACGATGGATTCGGAAGTTGGGACTGGTGATGAAATGGAAGATTTGTTAGGAGGAATTTCATGAGCTATCATTATGAACCAAGTCCATTCATGCTTCCAACCTCACACTATGATAAGGCAAAGGCCGATAGGACAGTAACATTTATCAATAACTTCTCCCATACCAAAGGCAAGTGGGCAGGAAAGCGATTTGATTTGTTACCGTGGCAGGAACAGATTGTCCGTGACCTATTTGGAATTGTGAAAGAAGATGGTAACCGTCAGTTCTTAACTGCCTATATTGAAATTCCTAAAAAGAATGGCAAGTCTGAAGTATACCATAATTTGTAGTTAATCATATTTTCCTTGTGATAAAATTTCCAACTTAATCTTGATATGATGAGGCTATCACTAATAAAGGAGTAAGCCATGTTAAATAAAGTGAAGGCTAGATTTCTGATTGGAATCGGAGGTTTAATCGCAGTCAGTTTTATGGTCATGATTGGCTACACGATTGGCTCACAATCCGTTTCAAAACAAACAGAGAACCAAATACGAGAAGAAGCCAATAAACTTGTGTCAAAGAAATTGCAGGAGGAAAGAGCGACAGTCCTATCAGATGAGCTTGTCAAAGAATTTCTCACACAATATTATACAAAGGTCCAGCTGGGAGAAAATAACGCTCGTATCAAGCCTTACATGACGGATTCAGCCTTTTCAGAAGAGGAAGCAAATCAGAATAAAGCAATCAATCGAGTTTATAAAGATTATATGTTTGACTACCGATTTGAATCAGCCAGTATCTATGTCAATACAGAAAGCAATGTTGCACTTGCGGAAGTTACCTATCAAGTGACCTATGTTTCTGATTTGAGTGAGCAACAACAGCGAACTACTCAGACAGAAACTAAGACGGTTATGTTGTCCTACTCCAAAGTTTCCGACAAGCTCCTAGTTAATCAGTTGACCATTTGGAATGGGAAACTGGAGGACATGAAAAAAGCCACAGATGGTGCTAATTCCAGCATACCAACGATCCAAGGAACTACAACAAGTGAGAACAACTAGCAGGAGACAGTCTTCTGCTTTTTTTGATAGGGAGACAAGATGGCACGAATAAAAGCAGTAAAACAAAAGGCTATTTTAGATGTAGCTGAAAGTCTGGGTTATTCTTTTAGACGATTATCAGGACACATTTATGAACACCCAGACCATGATTCCTTTCGGATTTTTGCCGATACCAATACTTTCAAATGGTTTTCAAGAGATATACAAGGGGATGTAATTGACTTTGTTCAATTAGTGGCAGGTGTTTCTTTCAAAGAGGCTGTGTCTTATCTTGAAACTGGAGATTTTGAACAGACCAAAGTAATAGAAGAGGTTTATCAACCGTTTCAATATTATTTGCATGAAGAACCTTTTCAGCAAGCACGTACTTACTTGAATGAAGTTCGTGGCATAAGTGATCAGATTATCAATACCTTTGGTAGACAAGGATTGCTTGCTCAAGCTACTTATCAATCGGAGTCGGTTTTAGTGTTTAAAAGCTATGACCACAACGGGACCTTACAGGCCGCAAGCCTTCAAGGTCTCGTCAAAAATGAAGAAAAACACGATCGAGGTTATCTCAAAAAAATCATGAAAGGATCTCATGGCTATGTCGGTATTAGTTTCGATATTGGGAATCCTAAGCGACTCATTTTTTGTGAATCAGTTATCGATATGATGAGTTATTATCAGCTTTACCAAAAGCAATTATCCGATGTTCGCCTGATTTCAATGGAAGGCTTAAAACTTTCTGTGATTGCTTATCAGACCTTGCGTCTAGCAGCAGAGGAACAGGGGAAATTGGCATTTCTAGATACAGTAAAACCAAGCAGGCTTAGCCATTATCTTCAGGCAATACAAGAGACGACAACCTTTTTTCAAACTCATTCAAACGTCATAACAATGGCTGTTGATAACGATGAAGCAGGAAGAGAATTTTATCAGAAACTGTCAGATAAAGGACTTCCGATTTTTCAAGATTTACCACCATTGCAAAGACTTGAAACAAAGTCAGATTGGAATGATATTGTGAAACAGCAGAGTGAACTATCTTTAAGTGATTTTATCCAAACAGCCCAAGCACAAGTCAATAAGAATCATCCTCCACCTAAATGGAAACATGCATTGGAATTGTGATAACAAAATCAAGTCCGCTATCATAATCTAGAAAGTGACAAGGAGGACACCCTATGAGTGTGATTGAACGTCTGGCTGAAAAAGTAGCTAGACAAGAAGAAAAAGTCTCACGTGAGACTGAGAAATTGGAACACTATCGAGACCAACTACAAACAGCTATGTACAGTACCTTTATCAAAAGGCAACAATCTAGTCAGTTGTCATTTCATGAAGCACTAGAGCAAGCCTTTGGTAAAGAAACCACACTACACCCAGATTACAGAAATGAGGTTATAGAATGAGTAAAACATGGAATTTTGATCAGCCACTAGATGATGTGAAACCAACATCATCCCATGAAGAACGAGCTAAAATCGCAGCACTTTTCCATAAACAAGATGAAAAACCAATTGAAGAAGTAGATTATGTGGCTGCTTTTGAACAGCAACAAAAGGAGTCAGAATCAAAAGATGTACAAATTCTCGCATCAACCGTTAAACAAAATCAGCCAAAGAAGGTAAATATCACAAGTGACTATAAACAACACTTGGCTGATACCATTACACAAAACAACAAGGATATTTCCGCCTGTCAGAAGCAAATTGAAGAACTTCATCAATTGATTGATGAAAAGAAAATCCAAAATAAAAAGTTGCAGGCTATTTCAGTAGC